>CAIMFA010000637.1 GCA_903840185.1 uncultured Lentisphaeria bacterium
GTGGAAACGGAAAACGTCATTAAAAATATTGTTCCGGCTGATGACAGAAATAATCAAATTAAGCCGTTGAAAATATTAATTGCCGAAGACGATGAAAAATCCGAAATGCTGATAACAATAACAGTCAATAAATTTGGCAGAGAAATTTTGATAGCAAAAACCGGAATTGAAGCGATTGCCGCCTGCCGCAATAATCCGGATATTGATTTAATTCTGATGGATATTGAAATGCCTGAAATGGACGGCTATGAAGCCGCCCGGCAAATCCGGCTGTTCAATCAAGATGTGATCATTATTGCACAGACGGCCTTTGCGCTGATTGGAGAGAGGGAAAAGGCAATCGCGGCCGGATGTAATGATTATATCTCAAAACCTTTCAGTAAAACCTCATTGATTTCGTTGCTGAAAAGGTATTTTTAAAAGGCGTATAATGAAAAACAGTGATGGACAAACAGCAGGCACAGGGCAGGCTTTGCGCAAACGCGCCGAAGAGATCGCCCTGGCAAAGGCATCACGGCTGCCGGAAGCAATTTCGCTGGAAGAAACGCAGAAGATCATCCACGAACTGAGGGTGCATCAGATCGAACTGGAGATGCAGAACGATGAGTTGCACCGTACCCAGGTGAAGCTGGATATCGAGCGGGAGCGCTATTTCGACTTCTACAACATGGCGCCGGTGGGCTATTTTACCATCGGAGAGCAGGGGCTGATCCTGGAGGCTAACCTCACCGCTGCTACTCTGCTGGGCAGAAAACGGGTCGAATTGGACAAGCAGCCAGTCAGCCAGTTCATCCTCAAAGAAGATCAGGACATTTACTATCAGCACTTCAAGCAGTTATTTAAGTCCGGTAACCCGCAAACGTGTGAACTGCGTATGGTGAAAAAGGATAATACGGTATTCTGGGCGCTTCTGGCGACTACTCCATTACAGGACGTCAATGGCAATTTCATATGCCGTATCGTGCTGAGCGACATCACCGGGCTCAAAAAGATTGAGGAGGAGATTAAACTTAAAAATGAGGAACTTGTAAAACTCAACGCCGAAAAGGACAAATTCTTTTCAATTATCGCTCACGATCTGCGCAGCCCTTTAAGCGCTTTTTTGAGTCTGACGCAAGTTATGGCAGAAGTATTGCCAGGGCTGCCGCCGGCTGAAATACAAAATATTGCAGTAAGTTTGCGAAATTCAGCCTCAAACCTTTTCCGCCTTCTGGAAAATCTGCTGCATTGGTCGAGATTACAGCAGGGATTAATTACTTTCAAGCCCGAAACAATCAGATTGCGTCCGGTTGTAAATGAAAGTATGGCGATGTCGCTGGAAACCGCTAAAAGCAAAGGAATTGAACTGGTTTACGGAATTCCGGACGGTATGCAGGTTTTTGCTGACGCCAACATGCTTCAAACCGTAATCCGGAACCTCGTTTCAAATGCGGTTAAATTTACCGGTAAGGGTGGAATAATCACCGTATGGGCTAAAAGAGCAGGGGATAATAGTGTTGAAATATCAGTAAGGGATTCCGGCATTGGCATGTGTCGTGAAATTATTGATAATTTATTCCGGTTCGATCTTAAAACAAGCAGAAAAGGCACTGAAGGCGAGCCCAGCACCGGCATCGGCTTATTGCTTTGCAGGGAATTTGTAGAAAAACTAGGCGGCAGAATTTGGGTGGAAAGCGAAGAAGGTAGAGGTTCAGCATTTTATTTCACGATTCCTTACAATCCAGAAAATGATTTAACGAATATCGCTTGCGCTAATGAAAAAGAGAAGCAAATTAAAGATATTACAATATTAATAGTCGATGACGACAAAAAATCAGTAATGCCGGTAGCGCTGGAAATTAAAAAGTTAAGCAAAGAAATTTTAAAGGCCGGAACCGGAGTTGAAGCGGTTGCCGCCTGCCGCAATAATCCGGATATTGATTTAGTTCTGATGGATATTGAGATGCCGGAGATGGACGGTTATGAAGCTGCCAGACAAATCCGGCAGTTCAATAAAAATGTAATCATTATTGCGCAAACGGCCTTCGCCCTGACCGGAGAACGGGAAAAGGCAATAGCGGCCGGGTGCAACGATTATATTTCAAAGCCTTTCACGCAAACGTCTTTGACAGCGTTGTTGAAAAAGTATTTTTAAGAAACAACCGGAAGATTGATTTAATGACGGGAGGGTACAATGAGTAACCAGGAAAACCGACCCGGCCAGGCCGCCGGACTGCGCATACGGGCGGAGGCAGTAGCCGCTATGTCGCCTGAAGACCTGGAATCCATGACGCCCGGAAAAGTACAAAAAATAATTCACGAGCTATCCGTCCATCAGATCGAGCTCGAGATGCAGAATGAAGAACTGCGCCGGGCTCAGGTGGAACTGGATACCGCAATGGCTCGCTATTTTGACCTCTACAACCAGGCCCCGGCGGGCTATTTTACCATAAATGAGCAGGGACTGATCCTGGAGGCCAATCTCACCGCCACCGTCCTGCTGGGCACGACTCGGGAAAGGATGGACAATCAGCCGTTCAGCCGGTTCATCTTTAAGGAGGACCAGGACATCTATTATCTTCACCGCAAACAACTTTTTAAGAACGACGAGCCGCAGACATGCGAACTCCGGCTGGTGAAAGAAGACAGCACGATATTCTGGGGAAATCTGGCGGCAGTCAGAGTGCAGGAAACCGATGGATCCGCCTTGTGCCGCGCCGTGTTGAGCGACATCACTGAGCTGAAACAGGCAGAAGCGGAACTGCAATCAAAAACTGCGTTACTTGAGGCACAGATGAATGCTTCGCTCGACGGAATTTTAGTGGTCAACGAAAATCAGAAAGTGGTACTGCTCAACCGGCGATGCGCTGTGCTGTTAAATGTTCCTCAGAATATTATGCCCGCTCCTCAGCATATTCTATACAAAGGGGATGATGCCGCGCTGCTTAAGCATGTTACAAGCTTAACCAAAGATCCGGCGAAATTCCTTGAAAAGGTTATATATCTCTATGATCACATTAACGAGACCAGCCGTGACGAAGTCGAATTCAAAAGCGGGATGGTTCTGGACAGATACTCCGCACCGGTTCTTGGCAAAGAAGGAAAATATTATGGAAGAATCTGGACGTTCCGCGACATTACCGAGCGCAAGCGGGCGGAAATTGAACTGCGCGAAAAAGAAGTTCAATACCGCAGTCTTGCCGACTCGGGGACGGCGCTTATCTGGACAGCCGGCATTGATAAATTATGTAATTATTTTAATGAGCCATGGTTGAAGTTTACCGGTCGTTCACTTGAGCAGGAAACAGGGAATGGCTGGACGGAAGGAGTTCATCCGGACGATTACGCTGATTGTCTTAAAACTTATATAACCGCATTCGATAAGCGTGAAACATTTGATATGGAATACCGCTTACGCCATGCAAGCGGTGAATACCGGTGGTTAATGGATAGAGGTACTCCAAATTACAACAGTAATGGAGAATTCATTGGTTACATCGGATATTGTTTTGACATTTCCGAACGCAAGCTGGCGGAAACATATCGGGAAATGGGGCTGGAAGTATTGCAGATACTGAACGAGCCGGGAAACTTGGATGATTCAATGCGGCACGTTCTCGCGGCATTGAAAACGCGGACCGGGTTTGATGCCGTCGGCATACGCCTGAAAAAAGGGGATTACTTCCCCTATTTTGTTCAGCAAGGTTTTTCCAGTGATTTTATGCTGACGGAAAATACGCTGGACGAACGCGGTGCGGCAGGCGGAGTATGCTTTGATAAAGATGGCAATATCAGCATGGAATGTACCTGCGGCCTGGTCATTTCCGGCAAGACCGTCCCGTCCAGTCAGTTTTTCACGAGCGGCGGCAGTTTCTGGACGAACGATTCATTCCCGCTTCTGGAACTTCCTGCCTGTCAGGATCCCCGTCTGCATCCGCGCAACGAATGCATTCGTCAAGGCTACGCCTCTGTGGCGCTGATACCTATCCGGACAAAGAATATAATTACCGGCCTGCTCCAGTTCAACGACCGGCGCAAAGGATGTTTTGCCCGGAATACGGTTGAAATCCTCGAAGGGATCGCTGCGCACATCGGCGAGGGGATAATGCGCAGGCAGGCAGAAGATATGTTGCGGGAGAGTGAGTCAAGACATAGCAAAATGGTTGCAAATATCGGCGATGTGATCGTCATCATCGATCAATACGGAATCAACAAATACAAAAGCCCGAACATTGAAAAATGGTTTGGCTGGAGGGCGGAAGATCTGGTCGGAGTAAGCGCATGGACAAATGTGCATATTGATGACTCTGACGCAGTAAATAAATTTATTATCTCACTATTGAGTGAGCCAGGCGCTGCCAGAACAACGGAATTCCGGTACCGGTGCAAGGACGGCAGTTACAGATGGATAGAATTTACCGGGGTTAATCTCTTGCATGACGCCGATATTCAGGGGATTTTAGGGAATTACCACGACATTACCGAGCGCAAGCGGGCGGAAGAGGTATTGACAGCTTCGGAAACCAGTTATCGCCGCCTCTTTGAATCGGCGAAAGACGGGATTCTTATCCTCGATGCGGAAACCGGAAAAATTACGAATGTCAATCCATTTTTGATTGAGATGCTGGGCTACTCAAAAGAAGAATTCATTGAAAAAGAAATATGGGAAATCGGGTTCTTTAAAGATATAGTTGCAAATCAGGATAAATTTCTAGAATTACAGCAGAAGGAATATGTCCGTTATGACGATTTGCCGCTGGAAACGGCTGACGGACGAAAAATGAATGTCGAGTTCGTCAGCAATGTGTATCCAGTAAATAATCATAAGGTGATTCAATGCAATATAAGGGATATCACCCAGCGCAAGCTGGCGGAGAAAGAACTGATCAAAGCCAAAGAGAAAGCTGAAGAAAGCGACCGCTTGAAGTCAGCGTTTCTCTCCAATATGAGCCATGAGATAAGAACGCCCATGAACGGGATACTGGGCTTTACCGAGCTGCTCAAAGAACCGCATTTAACCGGCGAGGAGCAGCAGACGTATATAAGTATAATCGAGCAAAGCGGTACCCGCATGCTCAATACAATCAATGACATCATCAGTATCTCGAAAATTGAGTCAGGACAAATGGAAGTTTCCATTTCAGCAACAAATATAAATGAACAGATTGAATACATTTATAACTTCTTTAAACCGGAGATTGAGCAGAAAGGCATGCAGATATCCTTAAAAAACACCCTTCCGGCCAAAGAAGCTGTTATTAAAACGGACCGGGAAAAAATCTATGGTATTCTTACCAACCTGGTTAATAATGCCATTAAGTTCACATTTGCCGGCTCCATTGAATTCGGCTATGAAAAAAAGGGCGGGTTCCTGGAATTTTTCGTAAAAGACACCGGCATCGGAATTCCCAAAGACAGACAGGACGCTGTTTTTGAACGTTTTATCCGAATCAACATGGACGACAATAGAGCCTTTCAGGGATCAGGTCTGGGATTATCTATTTCGAAAGCTTATGTGGAAATGCTGGGCGGCAGGATTTGGATGGAAAGCGAAGAAGGTAAAGGTTCAGTATTTTATTTCACCATTCCGTACAATCCTGCGCATGAAGAAAAAAATGTGATTAAAAATATTGTTTCAGCAGATGAAAAAAATGATCCGATTAAGCCGCTGAAAATATTAATTGTCGAAGATGACGAAAGATCGGAAATACTGATAACAATAATTGTCAATAAGTTCAGCAGAGA
>CAIMFA010000638.1 GCA_903840185.1 uncultured Lentisphaeria bacterium
AAACCTTGCGGGATTTCGAGCCGGTCATCTCAATCACCAGATCGGCAAGTTCCAGCATGGTGAACTCGCCGGGATTGCCAAGATTGATCGGGCCGGTGATTTCCGAAGGAGTATCCATCATCCTGACCAGACCTTCGACCAGATCGGAAACGTAGCAGAAACTTCGCGTCTGGGAGCCGTCGCCGTAAATGGAAATATCCTCATTCTTCAGCGCCTGAATTATAAAATTGCTGACTACGCGGCCGTCGTTCGGCAGCATTCTCGGTCCGTAGGTGTTGAAAATACGCACTACTTTGATCTGAACTCCGCACTGGCGGTTGTAATCGAAAAACAGCGTTTCCGCACAACGTTTGCCTTCATCATAACAACTGCGCAGCCCGATACAATTGACGTTGCCCCAGTAAGCCTCCTTCTGAGGATGTTCCAGCGGATTGCCGTACACTTCGGAAGTTGAAGACTGGAGTATCGGGATCTTCAGGCGCTGGGCAATTCCCAGCATATTGATCGCCCCCATCACGCAGGTCTTCGTGGTGTGGATCGGATTGTTCTGGTAATGAACCGGCGACGCCGGACACGCCAGGTTGTAGATGGCGTCAACCTCCAGAAACAGCGGCATCGTGATATCATGGCGGATCAGCTCGAAATCAGGGTGGGAGAGCAGATGGCGGATGTTATCTTTCGAACCGGTGTAAAAGTTATCCACGCAAATCACGTCATGACCGTCCTTAAGCAGACGTTCACACAGATGGGAACCGATAAAACCGCCGCCGCCTGTAACCAGAATTGCTTTTTTACTCATGTTGGTCTATTCTTCCGGATATTTATGTTAATATGATTCTTTAATTTCATAGTTCTAAATGTTGTATTCCCGAATCTCTTTCCACGCTGAAACTCATCTTTAACCACAGAGGCACAGATATATCCATGCTTTCCGGTTTCACGGTTTCACGGTTTTACGGTTTTACTGTAATACCGTTAAGCTGTAATGCCGTAATTCCGCTTTATTCTGACTACTGACTTCTGACTCCTGACTTCTTTATTTTCCACCTCAGTCATTTAAGTTCAGGATAGTTTTTACTTTATCGGCGCGAAAAACCACTCTTATCGTGGAATTATCATCAATCCAGTAAATCCAGGTGCTGTTTTCCAGCGTCGGAGTTCTGAATGCAGCCGGAGTCCCGTATCCCAGTAACACTTCGCTCCGGGTCATGCCGGCAGTGACAATGCCTTTTTCAAGCTTGCTGACAACCGCCGGGTCTATGTCTTTAACCTGTTCGGCCTTGTCAGATAAAGTAAAAATCTGTCTGATGTAAGTTTCAACCGGAATCATCATCAACGAATCATCAAACTTAATGCGATATTGAATGCCCTTCATATCCTTAAAAACAACCTTACTATCGCTTGCCTCGACAACCTCGATTTCACTGCCGAACGGAAGAAATTTGCCTTTTTGAATATTGACTGCCGATATCTTATCAGGGTTCTGGTACCAGATATTGCATTTAGTGTAAACTTTGCTGTTCACCGGCTGCTGAAGCACTTCGGGAACAATCACATCTCTGGCACAACCGGCAAAAAAAGCAACAGCCATTACCGCCGCTGCAATTAACAGACTCTTACGCATATAACAATCCTTTCTGATTACGTAAATTTATGAATAAAAAATACACCATGTACGCTATTAAACAAGAGGCAAAAAGCCGGTATTCACTGCAAACCAAAAGAAAATTGCAATGAGCATAGTGATTATTGAGACCGGATGAGCCAATTACAAAACTCAAGTTTTGCAGGAATTCAGAATTTAGAATCTAGCATTC
>CAIMFA010000639.1 GCA_903840185.1 uncultured Lentisphaeria bacterium
CCAAAGCTCTGAAACAGGCCAAAATGCTTCCGGCAGATGACAGAACGAAGGTTTCCAAGGCAGTCGGGCAACTGGAGAAAAGGGAGAACTGGAAACAGGTAAAGCAATTGACGAATCATCAGTACGATTATCGACTGCGTGTTGGACGATACAGGGTGCTGTTTAATTGCGAAGAAGAAATAAAAATTGTCAGAATCGAGGAGGTGAAAAAAAGAGATGAACGCACTTACTAATAATGCACAGATTATCATGGAAGACGGGAAACCGGCTTTCGCGGTTATTCCTTACGGACAATTTAAACTGATTTGTCAGAAGATTGATGAACAGCCTGCTTCCGATGAAGTACCACATGTGGTTGCCGCGATGGTGCTTGAGAAGGGTTATTCAGCGCCAAAAGCCTGGCGGAAATATTTACGCTTAAATCAGAGTGAGGCCGCAACTAAAATCGGGGTCTCCCAGGCGGCATTGAGCCAGATTGAGAGCAATGAACGAAACCAGACTGGAACTCTGCAAAAAATCGCCGCAGCTTACGGATTGACTGTTGAGCAACTGGATATTTGACCAAAATACGCAACCGGCTTCGTACTTTAAAGATTACTACGCAATCAATAAAGAATAGTTGAAATACCGGAATAAAGAAATATAGTTGCTACGTGTCAAACGGATCTTTAATAAAACCAGCATTTAAGGAATAAAACGATGTTGAAGAAAATCTTCGTACTGGCCGCCTGCCTGAACATTGCACTCGCGTCGTTCGCCCAGGATTACTCGCTCTTTGGAACGCACAACAAACCGTCTCCGGTTTACACTCCCGGCGAAAATATGGAATTTACCGTCAAGTTGCTGGATGGCGATAAAGCTGTCGCCGGAAAAAAATTGAAATGGACCCGTACCGGCGATGACGGCATCACTCAGAACGGTGAAGGTATTTCCTCTGCGGATGGATTAAAAATAACCGCTTCAACGGATAAACCGGGATTTGTGCGGATTTACGTCACCGCTATCAATGAAGACGGCAAGCCGGTCAGCAGCAAACCGAATCAACAGGGAAAGAGTAATCCTATTTTCTTCGACGGCGGCGCTTGTGTCGCCCCGGAAACGCTTCAGGGCGTTCCGGAGCCTGCCGATTTCGACGCCTACTGGAATAAACAGAAGGAAATTCTGGCTGCCGTGCCGCTGAAAGTACTCGAAATGAAGGAAGTACCCGGCAACGATAAGGTCAAGGCGTTTGACGTCAAGATCGCCTGCGCGGGCAAAATGCCGGTTTCCGGCTATCTGGTCATGCCTAAAAACGCCAAAGCCAAATCCCTGCCCGCCGAAGTGTCGTTCCATGGATACGGCGTCGGTAGCTCATCTCTGAATCTTGCTTCCGGCGAAAACAAAATCTCTTTCAACATTAATGCTCACGGACTTCCGAACGGACTTCCCAAAGAATATTATGAAAAATTGAAAGAAAAAGAACTTAAGAATTACGCCTTCAGCAAAGAGGAAAACGCCAATCCGGACACCTCCTATTTCAACGGCATGTTCATGCGGGCGATGCGCGCGATGGAATTCGTGAAATCACTGCCGGAATGGAACGGCAAAGACCTTCGCGCCAGCGGCGGAAGCCAGGGCGGGATGCAGTCATTAATTGCCGCCGGACTTGACAAGGACGTTAACGATTGTTACGCGTGGTCGCCGTGGAACTGCGATTTCGGCAGAACCGAACTCAAGCGGCTTGTCGGCAACTGGTATGTCGCATACACCCCGGCGTTGAATTATTATGATCCGGTAAACCACGTCAAACGTGTCAATCCCAATTGCAAACTGTTCATTATTTCAAACCTCGGCGATTATGTCTGTCCGCCGTCCGGAGTCTGGATTGCCTATAATAATTACGCCGGACCCAAAACCATGGAAATCAGGCAGGGCTGCGAACATGGATTCACAATGAAAAACTATCCGAAGTTCACCATCAGCGCCAACCAGCCGGTTAAATAACGCTGCAGCAACCAGCCTCCATCGAAAAATTTGGAGGCTGTATCCTCGTTGTGCTCCGTCACAACCGGGTTTTCTGTTCCATCTGGAGGGTTGTGCTCCGTCACAACCGGGATTTCAGGATTTAGGAGAAAAGTTGAAACAAGGAAATGTTTACCACAGAGAACACGGAGGACACTGAG
>CAIMFA010000640.1 GCA_903840185.1 uncultured Lentisphaeria bacterium
CGCTATCGCTTCAACGGCACCGCCAACGGTGCTTATGACTTTATTGAACGGATTATTGGTCTACGTTTTTATTATCCCGGCATCGGCACTTATGTTCCAGTCATCAAGAATCTTGTGGTGGAGCCGGTAAGTTACGCCGATGCTCCAGAATATAAAGACCGGTTCAACTGGGCTGCCTCGAGCGCGTTAAACAAAGATTGGCCGTGGCCAAAAGTCAGCAATGACAGCCGTTTTGTTGAGGCGAGCTGGCGGATGGCAATAGCCACCCGTTACAGCCCGTCACACTCGCCTCGCCCGGAATTGATGGGTAAAACATTTCCGGATAAACTTGATACTATTTTCTATCGCGATCCATCCGGGCATCTGTATTACACCCCGGTAACTCACATGGGCAATTTGTACGATGTGTCCAACCCGGATTTTGCCGGAATTTTGATCGAATGCTATAAGAAGTTTTATGCAACTGACGGTAAATGGCGTTCCCCGTGGCTGGACTGGTATCCGCCGAATTCTGAATATGTCTTATTCGGACAAACCGACACTACCGGGGTAATAATTCAGAATTCCCGCACTAATGGCCTGGTTTTTCCGCAGCAGGGCAACAACGGGGTTATGTCGGATGTATATGCCAGATTTCACATCGAACTGGCGGAAATGTTAAAAAAGGAACTGCCGGACAAAAAGCTGGGAGTGATTTTTTACGAGTCGTATACCATGCCGCCGGTAAAAATCCGCAACTTCCCGGACAACATCCGCGGAACATTATGCACCGGGGTGCCGGCCTACATGAAGAGTAATGTCTACCAGCAATATTTGACTAAAATATTCAAAGAATGGGCGGAAATACTGCACCGTCCGGTAGGCGCCTGGAGCTACGGAATATCCAATAACTTCACACGGGCATTGCAAGGGCGCTATATGCGTGATTATCTGCAATTACTGTCACCGTACCTGTGGCGGGACAACGTATATCTGGATGCCGAAGGCATGAACTGGAATTTTTATTATTCCTATTATCTGGAGCATCGCAGCTTATGGAATCCTGAATTCAACATCGATGCCGCCATGGACGAACACTGGAAACTGTTATACGGTCCCGCCGCTCCTTATTTGAAGCAATTTTATGATATGATTCGCGACCGCTGGGAAAAATATTATATTCCGGAACTAAATGCCGAAATTGAAAAAGGCAATAGCGTCGGCTCCCTCGGCACCGAACAGTGGAACATCAGCCGGCTGTACCTGAAAACTTACCCGCCGGCAGTAATCAATGATTTGGAAAATTTGCTCAAACAAGCGGAAAAAGCCGTAGTCTCCGGCAGTATCGAGTCTGAGCGGGTGCTGTTTTTTGTCCGACCCTGGGCTGCTGAATTTACCAGCGCAAGAGCATACGGCGCCCTGGACATTCCAATATATAAAGTGAAGCATCTGGAAGGCACAATTACCATTGACGGCAAGCTTGACGAGACCGCCTGGAAGAACGCCGCAGTCATGAATATTCAAGATGCCAGGGGACGGGGTTCTAAACTGGAATCCAGTCCGGAAATGCGGCTGTTGTGGAGTGATGAAGGTTTATACATTGCCTGTAAGATGTCTGGAAAAGGTACAGCTAAAGCCGGCGATCTTTGGAACAGCGATAATCTGGAAATATTTCTGTCTCCGGGAATGGAAAAAAATGAATATTGCCAGGTTGCCGTAAGCGCGGCCGGGGACTTCCACAGCGGACTCAGACGGCTGAAACCGTTTCCCGCCGCTTTTGACAATAAATGGAGATGCGCGGGGTTGCAGCATAAGGAAAATATCGACGGCGACAATTGGACCATGGAGATGTTCATCCCGTTCAAAGGACTCGATGTAAACGAGCCAGTCACTCATAAGTGCTGGTTTGGAAACTTCATCACCAATAATGTCGCCTTCAAAGATTACGGCGCGTTTTGTATGACAATGGGCAATAATCATAACACGGATTTGTTTGGAATGTTAAAATTTATGGGAAAAGGAGATTGATCATGCGCTATTTTACTCGTGGAATCGCATTTGCCGCAATGCTGTCAATGTCGTCAGTCGCGGGCGCGGCTGATGAGCAGGCGGCAACCCAGACGGCAACGCAAATTCAGCTCAGCCATCATTTAAGCGATAAAACTTACGGACAAGCCGAATACTACCGGCTGTCCAACAAATCAAATTCTTACGTTATCTATTACCAGTGGGTCAAGCCGACAGCAAAAACTGAACCGGAATTTATGATCGGCATGCCGGAACCGGTTTTTTGGTACAATTTTGAAAACCGCGGTTTTATGGATATTACGGTTAACGGCGTCAAAAGCAAAAATATAGAACCGCTGTCCACTAAAGTCTGGAACGAGTCTGAACGCTCCGGGATTGATACGCTGTTTAATTTTGACGGCGTAAAGCTGACTCTGCGGTTCTATCTGCGCAAGGATTCGCCGGTTCTATGGGGCGAACTTATTCCTGACTCCGCGAGCCAGTCCGCCATAAAGGAAATTAAGGTTATATTCAACTGCAAACCGTCGATGGTTGTAGGCGGACAACTGGAAGGCATTTATGAACGCGAACTGGTTACTCCTGCCAGAACGATGAAGCAGGAAACCCCGTCCCATTGGCATCCGCTGACTTCCGGCGATGAATATATTATTTTCACCGATTTGAAATTTCAGCCCGGCCCCAAAGATGAAAAATCGCAAGGTCCGTGCTTTGTCCGGGCGGACTGGACAAATGTGCAAGCGGCCCAGGTATGGTTCGGCAATGAATACGCCGCCCATCCGGAATATACCATTAATCCGGAATCCTCAAATTTCAGGTTCGGGCTTTTCGAATCCAAAAAACGATACAATAACAAAGAGTTCATCGAAATGGTGAAAAATCAGCAGGCGGAGTTCTCTTTTAAATAAAACATAACACACAAATAACCATGGCAACGCACGAAATCGTGACGTTGCCAATATCCATTTTAGAACAAAGTTACGATGAAAGAGATATTGACCACAAATTATGGTCATTTCGATCAACAAAACTAAAAGAACTCAATTATGATAGAAATTTTTTCGTTTAAAATTCGCGCTGTTCAGCTTGATCTTGCCCGGCAGATGGAAACTATAGACTTCATTAAGAGTTTTATCGACTTCATTGCCGGTAATGGATATAACACATTGGCGCTTTATCTTGAAGGGCGCATCAAAACGCGGTCATTTCCATACCAGCCAGACAATGAAAGCTATACTCCGGAACCAATGAGAGATGTTGTTCGATATGCCGGGATGAATAATATCGAAGTTATTCCTGTAGTATCGGTATTGGGGCATGCTGAATTGTTTCTTAAGTATTCAGAACTGGAAAACCTGGCTGAAACCAGAGGCGGATTCAAAGGGCGTTTTGGTTCAAGTTCTAAACATGTTTTCTGTCCTTCACAAAACGCAACTTATCAATTCCTTGAAAAATATCTGACTGAAATCAGTGAAATATTTCCGTCTTCGTATTTTCATACAGGATGCGACGAAAGCTGGGATATTGGCTGTTGTGATCTTTGTCGTGGCCGGCTGCAGAATGGCGAAACACAAGCTGAGATTTACACCAGGCATCTGCTGGCAATTTATCGCATAGTCTCTGAAAAACTGGGTAAGCGGATGATTATTTGGGATGATATGTTTGAATATTATCCGGAAGCGTTGATGTCTTTGCCACGCGACGTTACTCTGGCTTGCTGGCAATATCAGTCTGATGTGGAAAGGATCAGAGGACATTTTAACAATAGGAAGGTGACCGACTTGCTGGCGCGTTACGAACAATTAGGATTCGATTATCTGATTTGTCCGGCTGACGGCACAATTCACAATGTTGAGAGTTTCACCGGCTACGGAACGAAATATCAGCCGACCGGTGGATGGATGACCACCTGGGAAAAAACAGAATCGTTTATGTTGCAAAGCATGCCCGCAATTGCTTATACGGGACGCTTATGGGCATCTGGCGTAAGCGGAAATTACGATCGGGTTATGCAGGATACAGTAAACAGTATTTTCGGCATTGTCGACGAACTGTTCTTTCAGTCCGTAAAAGCGGTTTGCAGCAACGGTCTTTATCTTGAACGCCGCACCAGCCTGGATGCATTTCTTACCAAGCATGAGAATAATTCCGATTACGGGAGAACGCGTCTCGTGGATGTGCTGCTAAACGTATTACCGGGATATCTGGATAAAGTTAAGACAGCTTCCCGCGATATCCTGGAGGAAATCATACTTTCGCTGAGCAGCGAGCAAATCAGTTATGAATTGAACAATCTGTTGCCGGAATTCTTCAAAAGCGATGCCGCCATATTTGAATTGACCGGAAAATTAGATTTAATAATCTCCCGGATCGAAACCATCGGCCAGGCTCGTGTCGCTATGTGGCAGCGTGTACGTCCGGGCATTATTCCATGTAAAATGGTGACCGTTTATGAAAATTATCTTAAGAACATGCGGGAAATACCCGTACTGTCGGCGAAATATGGTTCGCTGAATGTACACCTCATGTTGCCCGACCAGTATTCAGCGCAGACAACCAGAATCTTCATCAAATATGCAGTAGAGAATGCCTGGGAAAAGATCGGGGAAGGTGTTTTCAAGGGAATAACTTCCGCCGACTGTTTCTATAATCGGTTATTCCTGATTGACAAAGATAAAACGCCTGTCGCATTAAAAATCGAGACGTTTGGATATGGTGGTCAGGGATTCACATATTTTGAATTAGGAAACAGTATGGGCAGATTCGTTCCGGCGGCAATTTTCAATGTTATTGGCGACATCTCTGACCCGCAAAATCTCTTGAGTCATGACTGGCGCTGGACTTTTGCCGGCGAGCGCAATACTTTACAGGCATTCCTCAAGCGCGAATTGGCAGAAACTGTCCATTGCTTTGAAATCGAACTGAAGCGACAAGATCGATGAATTGAAATTCTGCACTATTATTCAGTTGGTGCGGATAGTCAATAACAATACAATTTTGGGTGGATGTGTGCAAGGCCGTCTTGGTGGTTCCGTGATCTGTGCCGATGATACTATTGCTCCGAAAGATAATCAGCTTGCATATTTCACACATTCCGCTTGAAATAAATTCTTGATATGTTGCGGCTTCTTCTGAATGCTTCGCATATGGTTTTGAGCATTGAGTTTCAATTCTCCCTTGCGCTTGGTTTCCG
>CAIMFA010000641.1 GCA_903840185.1 uncultured Lentisphaeria bacterium
ACAACTCAGCGGATCATTGCGTGGAACGCAAATCTCCACTGACTAATGTTTTTTATTTTTTTCGTGTATTTTCGTGTTTTTCGTGGTTAATATGTATTTTTCTCTGTGTCTTGCTAACTCACGGGTTAGTCCCGCGACTGCGGGATGCCTTCCCGCACCTGTGGGATTAAAAAGGCTTACAATCAGAATAATTTTGGAATAAGCGGGAGTTTGAAGCCTCCGGACTCCTGTTTGAAATTTTCGCTACGGTCGGACGGAATCCGGTAACGCGCTAAAATCTCAGTGGTGGCTTTCCGGCTTACGGCAATATCCAGAACAACTTTATCTTTTGACTGCAATTCCAGCTCCAGAAATCCGCTGTTCATACTTTCAATGATTTCAATAAGATGCTTCAGGTTTTTCAATTTAATGCCGTTGGCCTTGACTACCGCGGCGGCATTGATATCCTGATAGCCCATATTAATACCATCCGCCAGCACCATGGACAGCACCACCACCTCATCGCGTTTCAACGTGATTTCACCGTCAAACATGAAATTGACCAGTTCGCGCGGGGCTTTCGCCCAGTAACCGCCCCAGCAGTCGAGATAGTTGGTGGTCAGCGGCACAAACACCAGGCCGCCGATAATATAATAAACCGGAAGCTTGTCGAAAGTACGCGCCTGCACCAGACGTTCTGGCTTTTCCAGTTTATAATTTATATCAATCTTCTTCTTGTCGCGCAAAATGGTGAAACGGCAGTTGTCGCCGATATATTTTTCCCAGATCATATTGGCGAAGAAGATAACTTCGGTCTGACGGAACGGGACGGTGGCGTCGTTGGCGACTTTCACCCCGTCAATCTCCATCACCACGTCATTGACTTTAAAAATCCCTTTCTTCTTCAGCAGCGGCGGCAGGTCTTTAATCATAACGCCGGATTGATCCGGAGCCATGCCGATCCAGCGCCTCAAGTCCGGGTTTTCCATTTTCATGGCGTCAAACGGGCAATCCGGAAATCCCTGAAAAACTCCGTCCTCAATGTCCTTTAGAAAATGGCGGATCACCGGCATGGGAATAATAAATCCGATATTCTGAGCCTGGGTCAACCCCTGGAACGCCACGCCTACCACTTTCCCGTTATCCATGACCGGCCCGCCGCTGTTGCCGGGATTGATCGCCGCGTCAATCTGGACTGCCAGCAGGTTGACGCCGCTATGGGAATAGGTAATCGGTTCAATTCTGGAAACCACGCCTTCCGTAACCGAAATATTATCGCCGCCGATAGGGTAGCCAAGAACGGCAACCTTATCCTGCAACCTGGGCATCTCTCCAAGCGTCATCGGCGGAAGGTCTTTGAAAAAGTTCGGATCGTCCACTTTCAAAATCGCCAGATCGCAGTCATGACCGGCAAATTCCAGCCTGGCGACGAAGCGGGTGGGATCGCTTTGCTTGCGCACCATGACAAAGGTCTGGTTGGCAATGTTATGCGCGTTGGTCAATATCCGGTTGCCGGAAATGACAAATCCGGATCCGGTTGACTGCCGCTGCCCCTGATTCTGCCAGGGCTGATAATAATCCGGCTGGCTGCTCACCGTAAAAATCTTCACCACAGATGCCATCTCAATGCGTTTAGCGGCGGAATCGGCATCCCGCTTAGCCGCATTGTCCGCATCCTGCGCAGTTTGAACTTCCGGCCCGATGGCAAAAATATTGACTGCGGCAAACAGAGTCACGCAAAAAACTACAAATCTTTTCATTAGAACTCTCCTTGAGTATTTATATTTTATTCTTCAGTTTCAAAATTCCAGAAACATTTCCAAAGGCCATCAGTCATTTCAACGGCTTGCTTCAAATCTTCATCGGCATTAATCCGGCCTGCTTCCATCATCAAGATGCTCAACCAGCAGATAATATTGGGCGGCACCAATTGAACTGAAATTCATCACCTTGCAATATAGCGTAATCGAAGAATCTTTCTTCATCTCCAGATATGCGCCCTGCTTCAACATCACAACAGGCAAAGGTGATGGCTCAACATTCAACCATAAATATCTGTCCGGTTTTATCCCAGCACGGATCATAAATCTCGTGAAATCAGCATTAAAATCAATAAATTTAACCTTTAGCGAAACATATTTAAACAAATATTTTTCCGGCGATAAACGAATATCCT
>CAIMFA010000642.1 GCA_903840185.1 uncultured Lentisphaeria bacterium
ATTTATCTTTTGTGTTTTAGTGCAGTAACTCATTAATTTCACCGCATCTTTCTACTCTTTTTTTCATATACAAAACAACATTTTATTCGAACTAAAATATAGCCGGATAGATAATATTCAAGCATCAACAATACAGAATTTGATTTCAATACTATTGCTAAAATTCTCTAAAAAAGTCCTAAAATAACTTATTCATAAGCATCAAAAACACAAAAGCTAATTTGACCTCTATTCCTTCAGTTTCTTAAGCTTATGTATGCCTGCCCTTCAGGACTCACTTCCTGAAGGGCATTTTTTATGCGCTTTCGCGAATAATTAATTCCGGCATCAGCTTCTCCGATTCAGCTTCTTTGCCGTAAATCATTGCGGAAAGCTTGATCAGCGCGCTGCGCCCGGCTGATAGAAACGGCTGGACGACGGTCGTTAAGCCGGGGTGGACATGTGCGGCAAGATACTGGTTGCCATAGCCGGCAATCAGAATATCCCGGCCTATTTTCACGTTGCATTTTGCCAGCATGGTAATAATTTCCACAGCTTCACGGTCGGAAGCGGCAAATATTCCGACCGGCAGATTACTTTTGTTCTGATGCATTGACAGCAGCATGGAAATAATTCTTTCAGCATTGAAATCTTTGGCCGATGCAATAATTTCCGGAGTTTTGCCAGCGGATTCCACTTTCCGGCAAAAACCTTCATGCCTTGCCGGGAACGCCTGATTGCAAATGGTCAGGAAACGCCGGCCGCCGCGAATCAGCAGTCTTTCCGCCACCATTGCGCCGCCGCTGAAATCATCAATATCAACCGAAACCAGATTCGCAGCACTGCCGCATCCGGGATTGTTGATCATGACCATGCGGCCGCCATGGCCGCAGTACATTTCCACCTGCTCCGCAATCCGTTCATCAAATTGAAAGGAGGGGAAGGCGATTACTCCGGAATTTCTGAAGTTTATGGTTTCCTGAATGAAACGCTGGAAGCCGTCAATCGTCGCATCATAGAAAAAAGCAAGTGGAAAAGAGTTCAAGCCGGCTTCCAGGCAGATGCCCTTGACCAGTTCAGCCGGATGCGCTTCCGCGCTGTCCGGGACATAGACGCCGATCACCGGACTGCCGCCGCGTTTCAAAAATTCCGCGGTGCGGTTGGGACGGTATCCGAGGCGGAGCGCAACGCCGCGAATGTGCTCGCGGGTTTTTTCCGCCACTCTGGCCCCTTCATGCGGACATGGCGACAATACCCGCGAGACCACCGCAATCGAATATCCGGCGGCGGCGGCAATTTCACGCAGTGTAATCATAAATCCTCCGTTTTTTGTGAGAAAACGTTTGCTCTATGTACAAAGTAATCCTTTTTTATATAAAAACAAACGTTTTCTCAAGATTTTTTGAAAACTCTCGAAAAATATGACTTGATTAATTGCGGCGGCGGGATTAGTTTGTTCCTTCATAGTTTCCCTAGTATAACTTTCAAGGAGTAGTTATATGCCAGAGACAGATGCGAAAAAACTGCTGATAAAGCAGGTTTATCATGATTTGAAAAACAAAATTATCAGCGGGGAATACCGTCCCGGCGAGATTATACCCGGGC
>CAIMFA010000643.1 GCA_903840185.1 uncultured Lentisphaeria bacterium
ATAATAGGAGGCATCGGCGGTTGTTCCCGTTCCAGCCGCGTATAAATAAAACGGAGGTAACCAATTTTCTGTCATATAATCCTAAAAAAAGCAGTTGAATCTTAATTATAGTTCTATGTTGTTTACAATAAAAGCATTACAACAAAAAGTAAATTAACAAAAAGTGAATAACTATGAATTCTCTGAAATCCAGTATTCAACCCTCCGGGTCGGCCATTGCACCATGCCTGCACTGTGATTTTGAACTTGCAGGCCACACTGTGGCGATTATTAATGCGGCGCCGCCGCCCACAGCGGCATTCAAAATCACAGCACATCCACGGCACACTGGCTCGACTGCTTTTTTATTATAATCAGTTTTGTGCTATACTTATCAATTTTATAACATTTACAAAGCATTAAATATCGTGTATTAATCTTATAGCAAAATCAATTAATTGCAATAATGCAGGACAGGAATATGCCGAAAAAACCAAATATTTTACTGATAACCAGCGACCAGCAGCATTGGAATACTCTCGGAATACAGAATCCGGAGGTCAGGACTCCCAATCTGGACCGTCTTGCCGCTTCGGGTACGCTGTTCAGCCGCGCCTACTGCGTCAATCCCACCTGCACCCCGACCCGCGCGTCAATCATCACCGGCATGTATCCCAGCCAGCACGGGGCTTACAGCCTGGGCACCAAACTGCCGGAGTCCGTGCCAACGGTTGGCGACTGTTTTCATGCCAGCGGCTACCGCACTTCGCTGATCGGCAAAGCTCACTTCCAGCAGCTTTACGATCACCCGCTGTACCGTTCAATTGAATCCAACCCGCTCCAGCAGAATCTTGATTTCTGGCGAAAATTCAACGGCCCCTTCTATGGCTTTGATCACGTCGAACTCGCCCGGAATCATGCCGACGAATTTCACATCGGCCAGCACTATGCGCTATGGCTGGAGGAAAAAGGTTTTAAAGACTGGCGTTCCTGTTTCCAACGTCCCGGCGGTTCAGCAGACCCTCAACATCACTCCTGGAATATTCCGGAGGAATTTCATTACGACGCGTGGATTGCGGAACGCACCAATGCCCGGCTTGAAGAGCACGCCGGCTCCGGCGATCACTTCTTCCTCTGGGCCAGTTTTTTTGATCCGCATCCGCCTTACCTGGCACCCTCCCCATGGGATAAGATGTATGATCCCGGGCGGCTCACGGTTCCCTGCCTTGACCCCGATGAAGATATGAACGCCATGCCGCCGCATTTCGAACTGGCGCAGCGCGACCAGGCGGATATTGATACTGAATCCTACCGTGAACCCGGCGGCAACTGGATACACGGACTTCATTCACACCGTCATGACCGTGTGGAACTTAGTCGCGATATCGCGGTTTACTACGGCATGATCAGCCTGATGGACAAATATATCGGCCGCATTCTGGACCGTCTGGAGGAACTCGGACTGGCCGGAAACACCCTGGTGATCTTCACTACTGATCACGGTCATTTTTACGGACAGCACGGCCTTATCGCCAAATGCATCCACCATTATGAGGATCTGCTGAAAGTTCCATTCATTGTATCACATCCCGGACATGTTCCGGCGGGGGCCGGTTCCGATGCGCTGCAATCGCTGGTTGACCTGGCGCCAAGCATGATTGATTACTGCGGCATTGAAGTTCCCCGCTGCATGACCGGCATAAGCCAGAAGGAAGTCTGGCGCGGCCTCCGGCCAGCCGTCCGGGACCATGTCCTGATTGAAAACCGTCATCAGCCCACCACTCTGAATATTCGCACCTTTGTCAATGAGCGTTACAAGTTGACCGTTTATTTCAACCGTCCCTACGGCGAATTGTTCGATCTGGCTGAAGACCCGGGTGAACTGCGCAATCTATGGGCGAACCCGGAGGCGCAGGAATTAAAAAAAGAGTTGTTGCAGAAATTTGTGTTCGCGGAAATGGCCAAAGAGCCGTTGCCGATGCCGCGGGTCTGGGGTGCCTGAAATCGTAGGGGAAGTATGGGAAGCTCTCCCATCCAGATTCTCAAAAATTAAAGAATCCCTGCTCTTTCGCTATGCCGGTTGATGAATCTTCGTAGTTTTTAAACGGCTCCGGTTCAGGTGCGGCTGCGGGAGCGGCGCTGGCGGAATTCAGCCAGTCTTCGA
>CAIMFA010000644.1 GCA_903840185.1 uncultured Lentisphaeria bacterium
CGGCGGCGCGCTGCTGGTTGACGCTTCGAATTATATCTTTGACAGTTTCATGGTCAATGACGCCGCGCAGATGATTATTGACGCCGGCGGCAATCCGGACGTGATCCTGTGCGCTCCGGGACAGGCCAGAGTACTTTCCTGCGAATTCAAGGACCGCCTCCAGGTTATCCGGGCTGATACCGGACGCGGCGCGTATGTGGCCGAAGTCAAAAATGAAATGACTGGCGGTACCATGCGGATCATCAGTGATCCTGATTTCATTGACAGCGAACCGTGGGTAGTGGATTCCGCCTCTTTCGGGCTGTCGCAGCTTAACGGACGCAGTCTGGCTGACCGTGATGCCACCCCGACCGACTTCGACGGCATTAAGCGTCTGGCGATCGGTGAATTCACCTTTGAATTCAAGAATGCCGGACAGCGGCTGTGCCGGATCAAGGGCGTAAAAGCCTCCGATCTGTCTCTGGCGGCCTTGAAAGCTAAAGCCAGTGAAAGCGTTGCCGCCACTCTGAACGGTCTCCCGGATGCGATGCAGAATATTGCCGCCGCTCTGGCCGCGCTGGCCCCGGCGTCATCTTCATCGTCTTCCTCGTCATCGTCGGTGACCTCGTCGTCGTCATCTTCGAGCTCTTCATCGTCTTCATAATCAATTAACCGCAAGCGCGGGGCGGTTTCCGCCCCGCGTCTTTCAAGGAGAAGTATGATTATTCAAATTCTATCAAACGCACATTCCCGGCGCGTATTTTACCGCGAAAATGGCGAAGTGAAAGTTCGCCAGTTCGCAGCGGATGCAACCGACGCAGAGATCAATGCGGCAGTCAGTACGACTGACAGCGATATTGCGGAAAAACCGGTCAGTACGACTGACAGCGATATTGCGGCAAAGCCAGCCCCTGCGGTCAGCAGTATATCGCAGTCCGTCGAACGGACCAGTCAGGTAAGCGAGACCAGCCAGAGCAGTCCGACCAGTGCGAAGAGTCAGGCCCGTCCGCCAAGTAAAAAACAAACAAAACAAACGACAAAAGGCAGACGATAAAATGTATGCGTCAGTGGATGAACTTAAAAGCAGGCTGCTCGGACGATTTGACGGCATTTATACCGCCGTTAAAGGTGAAGGCGACGATGCTGCCGAGACCTGGCCGGAGGCGGAAAAAGATCTGGCCGACGCTTCATCTGAAATCGACGGCATGCTGGCCAACCGCTATGGCACGCCGGTGACCGCCGAAAAGGCCCTGCCGATTCTGAATGACTGGACGCTGACTCTGGCCGTGGAAAAAGCTTATATGCGGTCGGCAGGCGATGAACTGCCGAAAAAAGTTATCTACGCTTCAACGGAAGTCAGGAATAAATTGAAATTGGCTGCATCCGGTGATTTTCGTTTAATGGATGTACCTGAGATCAGCAGTGGCGCGGGCGGTATTTCAATCGTCAGCGGCTCGGATCCAGTATTCCCCCGCGAAAAAATGACAGGATTTTGAACGATGATTCAATTCAGAGCAGATGTAACCCTGGATAATGACCTCCGCGACAAGGCCGCGCGGCTCTCCAATACTCTGCCATTTATGAAAGCATGGGGCAAAGGCGTCGAAAAACTGGCCAAAGCGAATGCCGGGCGTCATCCTGGAAAGTTCTGGAAAGAAATTGCCGATTCGGTGCATTTGTTCGCGGTTGACGAATATACTCAGATCGTTGAGACCAATCATGTAGCCGCCGCACAAAAGCAGTTTGGCGGCGTTATCGAGACTAAAAATAAACGGGCGCTGACTATTCCGGTAACCGATGAAGCCAAGGGCAAGAAAGTCAGTGAATTCGAAGACAGCGGCAGGCATCTGTTTGTCATGCGTTCGGCCAAAGTCAGGGGTGCGGATACTATCGGAGTGCTGGGATATTCGGCCGGCGGTGAATTTCATCCGCTGTTTGTGTTACGGACGAAAACTAAACGGCAGGCTGCGGAACCGTGGTGGCCGACTGAACCGGAAGTTATCGCCATTGCCAACCGGGAAGCGGATTACTACCTGGCAAAACAGCTTGGAACCGTGTGACGAATTGTCTGACTATTTAAAAAAAGGTTTGTAAAATGTACATAAAATTCAGCGACATGGGTGGTGATCTGAAGAAGCTGCTGCAGGATGCGCAGGTGTTCAAGGATGTGCGGATCGCGGCGATCACCGATTATGAACATATACTGAAGCTGATCCCGGATCTTGCTAAAACCCCGGCCGCAATCATTTCTATCGGCGACGGCGGCTATGACAAAGACTTTGTTTATCACGAAAATGCTGTCGGCATAATCATTGTTGACAAGCTGCTTGGCGGCAAAGCAACGGAAGCGGCGGCCATCAGCATCTGGAATATTTTAAACACAGTGCTGGCATTGTTCAATCCGGTCGAGTCGTCTGAGCAGTCAGATACGTCCGAATCCTCTGAATCGTCTGAGCAGTCTGAACTGGCCGAATCGTCCGACCCTTCCGGACTGATGCTTCAGGGCGTCTGGTATCAGGCGCATTCATGGCGTCCGCTGCCGCTTGGCAGTGATAATGCCGGATATCTGGTCCAGGTAACTGCAAGAAATCTACCGGGCTAAGATTCGCCCGATCAAATATAAACAAAATCACAAGGAGATTTTAAAATGGCATTAGGTAGCGGCGGAGTAAAAGGTATTACCGGTCGGGTTCCAGGTCAGAACAATAGAAAAACCAAGTTCACTGCGCAGACGCAGGATCTGTTCGACGGTCCCAGCATTGTCAATCAGTTCACGCACAGCGCGGTCGGCGAAAAAACAGAGGAATTTTATCGGATGACCAATGATCCTTTCGTTAACGAGGCGGTCGACGGACAGGAAGGCACGGATGTGGTGACCGGTCATGAACTGGTCGAAGACGCCAAAGATTTCCAGCGCATCAATAAGACCAGGCGGGTGCTCGCGGAACCGCCGGTGTCATCGTCATCCAGTTCCAGCAGCAGTTCCAGTCAGTAAAAAGGAGACAGCCGCGCATGTATGTGGATATTCCAGCCTGGTATTTAAAGCCGAAGGATATCGACTACGAATCCGAAATCCTGCAATGCCTGGGCAATAACCTGATAATCGGCCGGCTGTCCATACCGTCGCCGGCAATCGGGTTTTTTGCCTTGCTGGATGTGGTTGATTCTAAATTCTTCCACGATCCGCTGGATTGCTCCCTGCTGGATACAGGCATTGCGCTGACACTCGCCATGGACGGCAAAGCCGCGATGACGATCGCAGACCGGTACCGGCGCGGCGACAAGATTCCGCTGGAAAAGCGCGCCAGGCATTATCTGCGGCTGGCGGGAAATGCGTTGACTGAAAAGGTGGAAAATTACGCCAGCTTTAAACGTCACCTGCTGGAAACCCCGTGGAGCGGCTATGAAATGCTGCCAAGGGCCGCTTCCGGCAAAAATTCGGCCTATTTATTCGACGGCCCTGCTTTGGCGTCCGTTGTCCGGGCGGTCGGATCCGGCTGCAGCAGTATTGACGACATCATGTGGCGCGTTCCGCTCTGCCTGGTTGGACACCTGGCGGCACTGAACGCCCAATGTGAAGGCGTCAAGGGAATTGGCCGGCCCAAGGACCGGACGGATATCGCCATTCAGCGCGCCGCCGCCCTGGAGCGCGAAAAGAAAGGCGAACTGCATCCCTGGCAGCGCGATTATCCGGAGGAATATGAACCGTCGATAACGCAGATCGAAGCCAGATTTGAGATTGTGGCCGAATACAACGAACTGATGCGGTCCCGTCAGGCAGGTCAGACACGCCCGTAGTTTTTAGAACTTTAGAACTTTAGAACTTTAGAACTGGATTTATATCATGTCTGTAATTAAAACTATTTTAAGCCTGGTTAACGGCAAATATAAGAGCGACTTGAATGATTCAGTGGCCGCTACTAAACGCGCAGCGGATGGCATTAAATCTGTCTGGAGCGCGGCCGGCAGTGTATTCGGCTTCGGTATCGGACTGGGAACTCTGCTTGGACTCGCTAAAAATACCGCCGGTAAACTGGAAGATCTGAAACATGCTTCAGAAAATCTCGGCATGCCGACCGATGAGATGCAGCGCTGGAATTCCGCCGCCCGCAAATCCGGCTTGGAAGCCGAAGCCATGACGATGGGCATATCCCGCATGTCTGGCGTGATTAATGACGCGCTTGGTGGCGATAAGACTGCAAATATTAAACTCGGCATGATCGGACTTTCTCCGGAGCAGCTTGCCGGACTGGGCGTCAGTGAACAATTCGGCATGATCCTGGACGGCATTAACAACGTTAAAGACGGCACCGAAAAACTGGCGCTGTCCAATGATCTGCTGGGACGTTCCGGCAAGCGCATCGGCGCACTGGCCGCTAACTGGCGCGAATATAAACAGGCCATGGACGGTAAACTCATTCCGGAAAGTGAGATTAAAGACGCAGAACATTTTGAGCAGGCAATGCGGCAGCTTGAAGGTCTTTTGACACGCCTGGTATCAAAGTCCTGGCTTATTCCAGTATCGACAAAAATCGTAAAGACGTTTACTGATATGTACAATCAGCAACCAACTCAGCAGGATTATAAAGATACTGAAGATGCGGGGATTATTTCAGGCGCGTCTAAAATCCAAAAGCCTGTCGGATATCTTGAAATGGCAGATGCCGCACTCCGTAAAGAGGATAATAGCAAATTTGTTAACAAAAAATACTCTCAAAGTCCTGGATTTACATGGGAAGATTTAATTCCAGGCCGTCCGTCTGCACCGGATATTGAGTTGCCGATTCCGCAGAAGGATAAAGAAGCCTGGCTGGATAAAAATAAACCTGACTGGCGGAAAAAAGAACAGGATGCCAGAGCAGAGGAAGAAAGTAACAAAAAAGTTAAATCCGAAGCTGAAGCTAAAGCCAAGGAAGAAGCTGAAGCCAAAGCTCTGGATAACCGCACCAAGGCCATGCTAACCCCGGATATTGAAGCTCAATCTAAAAAGGTTCAGGACGGAATTGATAAGGAACGTCAGGCACAGCAGTCACTGGATAAGGCGCTGGACGATCAGCTCTCCACGATGCAGGATCAGTTGATCATCCAGCAGCTTAAACTCAAAGGCAAGGAACGCGAAGCCGCGATCACCGCTGAAATGCAGAAAGCGGAAAAAGCGGCGCAGGCTGCAGGCAGATCGCTGGATCCGGCGCAGCGCGCATTCATTGAACAGAGCGCCGGAGCTTTGTATGACGCGGAAAACGCCAATAAGCCGCGCACGTTTGCCCCGCCGCAGCCGGAAGCCCCAATTATCACTGATGCCGCGCTCCGTGTCGGTGCATTTGTCGGCCCCCAGGCGCAGCAGTCCGACAATGTGCAAAGCATCTGGAAGGCGACCAAAGATCTGGTGCAGGAAACCCGTGACAATGTCCGGATCATCAAGGACCGCATGCCGCAGCGCCTGGATGCAGCGAGTAACGACGGACCCAGGTTCCAGGAGTCATAACCATGAAAAACAGGAAAGAATATCCAATAACCAACAAGGAATATCCAATGTCCAAGTTTAACAGCCGGGGGAAGCCGGTACGGAGACCGGCGATCCCGGGATTTATTCTGACTCCTGACTCCTGTCTCCTGACTTCTGAAAGGATTTCGATATGATTGAAGGCTTAACAGAACATTTTCTCAGCCCGGTAAAGTATGGCGACGGCCGCACTGAGCGCATTTTTCAGGCGAAACGCGGCGAAGGCTGGGCGCTGCTGAAATCACTCGGAAATAACTATGTAACGACGGACGGATATCTGGATATGCGCGCCTCCAGGGTAACAGCCGGTCCGGCGCTGGATACAGTGAGCGCCATTTTCAATCCTGCTGCAACTGATATAACGGGTTTGCTGCATCAGGAAGGTTTGCCGGAATATAACGTCAACATCAACTGGCTGGAAAAACCGCTGGAAACCTGCCCGAAATATCGCCGCTGCTGGAATTACGATCTATATCAGGCAATTGATACCACACTGAAAAAAGAGGATGTGCAACTTGTTATTCCTTCTTGGGCAAGAACTCAAAAATCATTTAAGGTTCCTGACGGGGAGGAGTGGAAATATTGCTGGGCGCAGTCTAATCCGGGGGAATTCGAGGATAACTCCGTCAAGCCGCCCAAGAAATACCGCTGGCAGCTCATCGAGGAGCGCATTAAAAAAGGCGAGGAAGTCTGGTATTATCCGCAGCCGGTGATTGTGGAGAAAATCTATTCACGCAGTAAAAAAGGCGCGGATTCATATCTGAAGAAAGCTGGCCAGCTGATCGCGCCGGCCGATGTCAGCGTCTACCCGAAAGAGAATGCGCACTGGCTGTGCATGCCGCAGGGACGCCAGAAGGAAGGCGACTGGTTTACCGCCGTCACTCATTTTGTCTATGCTGATAAATGGGATGACGATGAATATCCGATCCAATACCCTGCAGCAGTAACTCCATAGGATGGAAGTTCTAAAGTACGTGAGTTCTAAAGTTCTAAAAACATAAGAAAAAAACTGTGTCTTTGTGTCTCTGTGGTAAAAAAAAGGATTTGATTGATGAACGGAAGACCGTCAAAACCGGAAGTTGGACAACTGCTGGAGGATTACGACTGGATAAAATTTGTTGAGTACGTATTTTCGCTAGATTTGTCCGGCGACGGCCAAACCTGCCGGATCAACAGCACTAAAACCGGCAAGCAGCTTACGATAATATTTCCGGAGCCGGCCGCGCCCGGACAAGTTTCTTCAGCAGCGGACACTGAATATAACGGGTATTTAAAACTGATTGACGTCTCAACTAAGGCTGGCGAAGTAACTACATACAAAGTCAAGGTAGTAAATGGAGCAGATACTGCATCCGCGACCGCCGGATATTATCAGCATGGGCTTAGTAATATTGCGGTTCCAGTATCAAGTGAGCTGACCATTACGGCTTCCGGCTATGTTTATGTCACTATTACCTATGATGGCAATTATGTTTTTACTTTTGCGTTTGCGCAATCTGTTCCGGCCTCGACACAGGGCCATATTGTGCGTGAAATCGCAAAAATTACTATGGCTAGCGGTAGCATGAGCATCAGCCAGTCACAATTCGGACCATTAATAACTGCGGGGGTGTTATAATGGGATGGAGTGATTATCATGACGACTGGTCATCAGAGGACGCTTTAAAAACTACTCCTGTGATTGATTTATTGCGGGCTGTATATGAAGCTTTCAAAGAGCGCAATTTTTTTGTATTTGGAAATTCGTTAAATCTGGAAATGAACCCGCTGGCCTATACCGAGAATGATATTGTCAGTTACTACCTGGATTACGGGTTGCATTACATGATTCCTTTTTTCGGCAGGATCATTAACGGAAATTATGTGCGGTGGACGCAGACCGATATTTTTAATTACGGCACAAGGCCGGACGGTACAATCAAAGGGCGCGGATATTTCGGTGAATTATATATGTCCACCGGTGAATATGACTTCGCCACGGAAATCAGCATCGGAGTTGAAATAAACGGAACTGAAACACTTATCCCGGCTCTTGTGCCTACGCTGACGGATGATGAAGTAAAATATCTTCTTGCCGGCAACAATCCATCATCCGCAATAATTTCCAAGGCGGCCGCTTATGCTGAAGATCGCATATCAAGTAATCAGCCGGTTTTTGCAACTGACGGTGAACAGCGGCCAAGAAGCTGGATGACGGGATTTTCCAGTCGTTTAGCTACTCCGCACAAATGGAGTAAGCAGGCGTATGATACTTTAAATAAAATGATGCTGAATTGTGCATCCACTTATTTATATCAGCGACCATATCCAGAGCCAATAGATACTTATCAGGAAGCTGTTTGCTTTGGCAATATTTACCAAGGGGCTGGAAGCAGCATCGCTGATGCTATTGCACACGCAACCATATCGACCGGGATAAATTATCAGGGACAACCAGCACATCAATCCGCGCACAACGGAAGCCAATACCAGGTGGCCGGATCAGTCTTTGCTTGTAAATGGTACTGGGTGCCAAAATGGTTAAA
>CAIMFA010000645.1 GCA_903840185.1 uncultured Lentisphaeria bacterium
TACTCTGCACGGCTTAAAATTTAAGCATATAAAAATATTATTTCTACTTCTCGACAATTGGTATACCTCTGTCTGCATATCTTACAGCAAGTGCACTCCATGCCGTCATAAATAAAAACATAACTGCAAAAAAGATTTTCATTATTTTTTTCATGAAGTATACTTATACACTATTGACAAATAAGAAGTATTCGTTTATAATATAACCAGTACGTCAGGGCAAAAAGTAAGGAAATCATAACGATGCCGGTACAGGAAATAAGCTGTCTGTGGAAAAAAGTAACTGAAGAACTGGCAAGCCAGATCAAAAACAACGCTTGCGCCATGGGGGACAAATTTTACTCCGCGGATGAGATTTCCACCAGATTCGGGGTCAGCAACATCACCAGCCGCCGTGTATTGACTGAACTTGCCAGAATGAACCTGATTCAAAAATCACGTGGCCGCGGCTGTATCGTCAACAAGTCCCATCAACTTAAAACTATTTTTGTAATGTTTGATGACAAAGAAGTGCCCATCAATAATTTAGGGTACGTCCGCGCCTGCTTGTATAAAGGCATTGTGGAGGAATCCATCCGGCTGGGCTGCGAGACCAAGGTGGTAACTTTGAAATTTTTAGAACGGGCTCAACACGGTGAACGGCTTGACCTGCTGATCGTACAGAATTTTCCAGAGTTCTTCAAAAAGATGGCCGACCTGATCAGCGACAGCTGGAATATCAATTGCGCCTGCTGCCATTGCCTGGCTCCGATCCGCGGTGTATCAACCGTCAGAAATGACTTTGTGAATGGCGGTTACAGATTGACATCTCATCTGATTGGGCGCGGACATCGCCGGATTGCGATGATAACCGCCGGCGGCGAATGGGGCGCCGGACGATTTGAAGGTTATTTCATGGCATTGAAAGACAGCGGAATATGTTTTGAACCGGCGATGTTGAAGAATTGTGAAATCAGCTATGCTTCAACTGCCAAAGCCATGGCGGAGCTGATGGCCATGAAAAATCCTCCGACTGCGGTTTTCGCCATGTCAGATATGTTCGCGGCATTTGTTTTCGATTTCTGTGCGCAAAACAAGATCCGCATACCCGGCGACCTGGCGGTCGTCGGGTTTGACAACACCAGCGACTCGGAAATATCCAATCCGCCGCTGACCACGGTGGACACGCACTGGGCGGAACAGGGACGCCTGGCGGTGCGCCTGCTGTCCGAAGATCTGCCGAAAGACATGGTAAAAGATGTTGTCGTCAAAGCGGACCTGATAATTAGAAAAAGCGTTTGAAACATTAACCATAAATTTATTAAGGAGAAGTAAAATCGCAACCGATAACTCAGAAAAGACGTTTGAAACATTAATCATACAATAATTTAAGGAAAAGGGAAAATGAAAAAAAGAAATTTTACACTCATCGAACTCCTTGTGGTGATCGCCATCATCGCAATTTTAGCCTCAATGCTACTTCCGGCGCTGGGCAAGGCCAGAGAAAAAGCGCGTTCCATAAAATGCCTGAACAATCATAAGCAGATCGGGCTGGCAATGGGATTTTATGCCAACGATTATAAGGACTGGATTATAAGGAATACTGACCCGGCAGGTAATTATTTTGGCTATTTCTGGTACAGGATACTCCAAACTCAGGGTTACGCTGGTAACAAGTGCACTCCCGCCACTGTCAGCACGGCCAAAACTAATATATTTAATTGCCCGACCATTCAGACTCCCAAAATAGAATTGAACATATACGGGGTCACTGATTATATCGGCTATGGTCTCAATTGTTCGACTTCAGGCACCCCCGGCAATTATAATGAAGACTGGATGACATTCAATCGGCTCAGCAAAGTCAGCAAGCCGGGAAAAGGGCTCAGCGGTTCGGTGTTAATGGCGGATGCGGCGGAAATGATGTTTTATCCTCATGCGTATAAAAGCAATTATCCTTATGATTTGGTTGCCCCGCAGTATAATGTATATGCGCTGCACAACGGTTACGGCAACTTCCTTTTCGGCGACCTTCACGCGAAAGCAATCAAGGCACCGTTCGGCGTGTCCGGCTCGGAAAGTAACTTTCTGAAACCGATTGTTGCCGCAGATTTCAGAAATTAACACATTAATTTTGGAGTAAAAAATGATTAAAAGATTGATTTGCGCGATAATGATGTTGGCGGCGGCGGTCTCAACGGCCTGGGGATTCGAATTTGACTACAGTATCTGGTATGGCGGCGGTACTTCCGCGAAAGTATCGGTGGCGCCGGAACCAAACGCAATGGGCGATGAGACCGGATTAAAGTTCACGGCCGAGCCGGCGTCGAAAAAAGAAACGTTTGCCTGCACGTCCCATACTTTTAAATCGCCGGCGGACATGACTGACTTTAAAAGCATTGAATTTTCAGTTAAAACCGATCATACCATCAGCATCATGCTGTCGCTGGATTGCGAAGGCGGTTCGCTGGTCGGGACATGGCTTCAGGATACGGCAGGCAATGAGTTCAAGAAATTCACTTTCGACCGCGCTTCCATGAAAGTCAATGGCAAGCCGGACTTGAGTAAAGTAAAAGCTCTGGCCATCGGATTCGGCACCTGGGGTTTCGACACCAGCAAAGAAGGTTTTACCGCGACAGTAGCCGGGCTCAAGATCATTGATTCGCAGTCCGCCGCGCCGCAAAAGTAACTCTTTACTGTTTATTGACAAGATGTTGAAAAAATACTGGTCATGCTTCCGGCATGACTGGTAATTCCATGATTCCGGTCAATCTTATAGATTTTATAAAAACACTATTAATATTGGAGAAATAATGATGGCAAGATGGATTTACGCGATTATGCTGTCGATGGCGGCTATTTCAATGTCATGGGGCATGGAATTTGACCATAGCAAATGGATTGGCGGCGGCATTTCCGCTAAAACCTCGATTGTAGCGGAACCGAATGCGCTAGGCAACGAGCCAGGATTAAAGTTTACGGCTCAAACATCAACAAAAAAAGATAACTATGCCTGCGCTGTCTATATATTCCAATCTCCGGTGGAGTTAAAGGACTTCAAGACTATTGAATTTTCCGTTAAAGCCGATCATACCACGCACATCATGGTGGGACTTGAATGCGAAGGCGGTTCGATGACTGGAACGTGGTATAAGGAGGCTGCCGGCAAGGATTTTAAGAAATTTATTTTCGACCGCTCGGCCATGAAAATCAAAGGCAATCCGGACTTGAGCAAAATCAAGAATATAAATATCGGTTTCGGCACCTGGGAATTCGATACTTCAAAAGAAGGTTTTACTGCCACTGTGGCCGGAATCAATGTGATTGACACTCAGGCTATGTATGTTATTCCCCGACCGACCGCCGGCGTGGCGATTGACGCCTTGTACAGCAAAGACTGGGGATATGAGGATAATCTTTACAATTGGACGCCGCCTGATTTCATTAAGCTGGACAAGGCGAAATTTGTTATTCCTGGAGGTCCGCAGTGGAAAGGCCCGGAACAGCTTTCCGGACAATTTGCCTTGATGAAAGACGACTCCAATATTTATTTTCTGGCGATAGTCGCCGACGAAACTTCCGCAGGCGGCGCCAGCGTTGAATCCTGGAATAATGATTCAATAGAACTGTTTTTAGTTCCTGGAATAAAGAAAAAAGAACTGGCAGGGGAAGCTGTACTAAGCAGCAAGGGGATGCAGATAATTTTTGACTGCGGAGCAAATAATAATCCGCCGCTGGTGTTCGTGAAAGGCGCGAAATCCAACGCAAAAATAGAAACTAAACTGGTTAGGAACAGTCTGCTGGTCAACGGAAAACAGACCAGCGGCTATGTCCTGGAAGCGGCCATTCCGGTCAGCGCGTTTCCCGGCTGGAATCCGGAAAAAGGCCAGTTGCTGGCTTATGATATCAAGCTGAACGACAGCACCGGAGTGAGTCTGATTGCCACGCCGGAAAACCTGAAACCTCACGCCACTTTCAAGAATTTCAAGAAGGGATATCTGGAGTTTGTCGCCGATGAAAAGACGCGCGAGCTGACTTTCGGCAGCCCGGCGGCAGATTTGTTCTGGCCGTCAAAATACACCGTCGGCAAAAAAATAAAAATATGGGATGACAGCCAGGCCTATAGCAGGGATATCAGCTCAACCACAAAGCGGATTTATCTGAATTCGTTATGGGCGGTACAGGGAGCAGACAACGAGAACATGTCGCCTGCGCCGGATAAATGGGTTTATATGCCGCTGCCGATGGGAATCGGCTGGTATTCTCCAGTATTCAGGCCGGACAGCAAAATACCGGGACAGTTATCGAATAACGAAGGCAGCTGGGATGATATCGGCGCCAGTAAACGGTCTTTTTTCTGGTATGAACGCATGTTTGTGCCGGATGCCGCATTGCAGGGCAAAACGGTACGGCTGAACCTGGAATACGTCTACAAGGAAGCGGCGGTGTATCTGAACGGGAAATTTACTGGCACAGTTACTACTTCGAATCCTTCGCTGGATGTAACCTCGCAACTGGATTACGGCAAACCCAATCGTATTGATTTAATGCTGTTCACCGCGGTTTATCCCGGCATCACCATCGGCAATGGCACCGGAATTAATGGCGACATCTATCTGGAAGCTTTTAATCAGCGCCCGGTGATCAAAGATGTCTGGGTAAAGAAAGCTGACGGAGTTGACGGAAAGTTTGATATTGTGGTGGAATCCACCCTTTCCGGAAAAGGTACGGTATCATGCGCAGTTATTGATAAGGATGGCCGGACTCTCGCAACCGCGGAAAAGGCTGTCAGCGATAACGGGGTCACCGAAGTTTCCGGCGTATGCAAAGATTTTCGTCCGTGGTCGCCGGAAAAACCTGAAATGTTCAAGCTGAATGTCAAAATCACGGCAGATACCGCAACTGTTCAGGAAAAGACCGTTGACTTCGGTTTCCGGCGGTTCGAAATCAAAGACGGCCATTTTCTGGTCAACAATAAAATTATGCGGATGCGGGCCGGATTTGCCAATAATCCGTCCGGAGTATACGATCCGGAACGGCTGCAATACCTTAAAAAGTTCGGGTTCAATTTCATCTATCTGCATTCGATGTCCGATGGCTATAATGACGCCCTGTATGAGCTGCTTGACCGTTCCGGCTTTATGGTCATGGCTCCGATCAACCATGCGTTTTCCGACCCGGAAACAGTTGCGGAAATCCGGCGGTTCAGGAATCATCCGTCGGTGATCGCCTACATCAGCGATCCCTACGGCCAGCTTGATGTCAACGGCTTTGCCCACAATCCATTTGCCATGAATGATAATTTTGTGCCGGACAGCCAGGAAGCTTTGAATCTGTATGCATTTCTCCAAAGACGGTTTAATTTGTTCCAGACTGCAGACACGACCCGTCCATATATTTCCCAGGGTACCGGCAACCTGCCCGGTTCGATGAAAAACTCCCATCAATATCCTTGCAACGAGTTGAATCTGATTGACCGCGTCATGTATTATGCCCCCTGGGCGGAACGGCAGGAAAAGAAGCTTCCGCACTTTATTTATGAGGCCGGCACCAGTAATCTGACTTCAGTTGACGCCACGCATCCTTATGATAAATTTCCGGTGGATGAAGGCCGTATGGTGTCGCGCCTGCTGGTGCATGAGACCGGTGCCCGCTATCTTGGGAATAAAGTATTTGACAACTGGCAGTACTGGGGCGCCATGCTGCATCAGGGTTCGCTGCGCGGTTTCAGGACGGCCGGGATTGACGGTTTCACCGCATGGGTGGATGATGATATATTTCTGGCCCCGGCCAATACGGTGGAGGCGCTGGACATCAAGGACAACCGTCAGCTTTCCTATAAATATTTCATGCTGCCTTACGATCAAGTAATAGAAAACAACTGGATGCGCATGAACAGCTGGTATTACCGGCTACGTGCGATTGCCCGCTGGCAGTGGCCGGAACAGTATGGACAGGGAAAAATAAAGCCTGTCGCCTCTGAGTTTACCGCTATCTATGAAAATGAAATGCAGCCTTTTTTCGCCTATATCGGCGGCGAAAAAGGTCATGTTTATGCGCAGGATCACAATTATTACGGCGGCGATGCCGTCAGCAAGCAGCTTGTGGCAATCAATGACACGGAAAATGCCGTGGCGCAAAAATTTGAACTGGCTTTGGAAGTTGGCGGACGCAATGTAAAAAAGGAAACAATGACAATAGATGCGCCGCAGGGCGGAATCATACAGCGTCCGTTCGAATTCACTCTGCCGGAAGTTGCGGTTAAAACCCCTGCCGTGATCCGGCTGTCATATGTTGACAAAGACGGTAAAACACGCGGCGATGTTTTTAAAATCACGATTTTCCCGCGCCGGAATGTTGACGGGGCTGACTATGCCGTGATGGATTTGGCGCAATGGCAGTCAAAGCATCCTGATGTGAAAATCGGCCTGGCGGCTGACGGACAGACGCTGACGGCTAAAACCGGACTGAAGTTCAATAAAATTGATCTCCGTCAGGCGATTCCGGAAGATATTAAATTACTGATTGTCGAGCGCTGCGCATTGAGCCGTCAAACCGATGGCGATGCCATGAAGAACTTTATTGACCGCGGCGGCAGAGCGCTGATTTTCGAGCAGACCGATGCCGGACTGCTCGACTGGAGACTGCGCGAACGCCGGATCGAACATCTGTTCATCGCGGATAAAACACATCCGGCAGTCGCCGGACTGGATGATGCAGACCTGGCATATCTGCGCGGCATGGCCGGCACGGTAACGTCTGAAAAACGGCCGTCGGAGCATTACCGTAATAACCACGGCCCGGCGCTGGAAACACCGCATTTGACCAATGAAGGTATTGCCGCCGCTTATGTGATGGACAAACCGTGCTACGGCAGCTTCACGCCAATTCTCAACTGCGGCTACGCCATGGAGGAAACCGCGCTGCTGGAAATACGTTCCGGCAGCGGCAAAGCAGTTCTCTGTCAGGTGGATGTCACTGACCGTTACGGACTGGACCCGGCCTCCACCCGGCTGGTAAACAACCTGCTGTTATACATGCTCAATGAAAAACCACCGGCAGCGCTGCCGGCCGTTAAATACTTCGGCGGAAATGACGGGCTGAAATTCCTTGACCGGCTGGGCATTGACGCAAAAGGCGGTGCATCGGCTGAAGTAGCGGTAATCGGCGACAACGCCACTGTTACCGCCGCCGAGCTGGAAGCATTTAAATCCGTGGTGATTCTGCCTTTCTCCAATTTTCTGCCGTCCGGCATTGCCGTCAAAAAGACCCGTATCCAGATGCTTACCTATCCGCACTTCTGGAACACGACTTACTATCAGATGTTTCTGCAGAAAAGCCTGCAACCTGGCGCTGACCGGCTGGGCGAAGCGGTTTCACCATTTTTTACCGGACTCACCGATACCGATTTTTATTTCTTTGAAAACCAGGAAATCAAATCATTCAGTCTCAATAAAGCCGGGAACGGAATAAACCTGGAATGGGCATCCGCCCGCGGCGTTGCCGCCGTGTTCAAAACCGGCAGCACCAATCTGATTCTATGCGGAGCTGACCCTTATGTGATCACCAGTGATGAATCCCGCCGCAAAGCCTGGCGCATCTGGTCGATGATCTTCTCCAATCTAAAATTGCAGAACCGTTTTACCTCCAACTGGAAGATTCCGCCGCTGGATATCTCCGAAGGCGACTGGACATTCCTGACCGATCCCGACGGCAGCGGCGAAAAAACCGGCTTTCAGAACGGCCAGTTCGGCGGCCGTCAGCCGCGGAATATTCTCACCGGCAAAGTATGGGAGGAACAGGGCGTGAATGAGAAGAATCCGAATATCAATTCCGCGCCGGAATCGGCTTATGACGGCTTCGGCTGGTATTTCCGCCGGGTTACGCTGCCGGAATCAGTGAAAGGCGTAAAACTGTACTTCGAGATTAACGGCGTTACAGATATCGCCACTTATAAATCCACTGACAATCAGACCACTCTCTGGCTGAACGGCAAAAAGATGCCGGCGCCGGTCGGAGTCTACAACGCCCATATGGGCGGACGCGGCGCCAGATTCTGGGAACTTCCCGCCGGCTCGTTCAAACCGGGAGCGGATAATTTCATTGCAATTCAGATATTCAACAACAGCGGGGTCGGCGGTATTCACCGCAAACCGGTGCGTTTTGAAATCGAAGGACAGAATCAGGACATGCTGTTCCCGTATGAGTTCATGCGCTCGAAATATACCAACTACTTCTTCTGGTGCTGGTAGATTCAGAGTTGCACTTGTAACGGTTCCGGTTTTAATATAAAAAACCGGAACCGTGTTTTATTTTACACTCTATAATTGCAATTTAGTTGCATTTTTGTTTTTTTTGTGCTAAAATAGAAAATGTATTGAATGTTGTGACGTTTTTATAAATGGGGGAATAATCATGGCTAAAAAGAAAATTTTTACACTCATTGAACTCCTGGTCGTGATCGCAATCATCGCGATTCTTGCTGGAATGCTGCTGCCGGCACTGGGCAAATCAAGAGAAAAGGCGCGCCGCATCGCCTGCATGTCGCATCTGAAACAGATCGGACTGGCATTGAAGCAATATGCGCTGGACTATTCTCAGCGATTACCGGAAAAAGGGGCCTGCGACGGACTGGAACAGCTGCACAAATACAGTTTTCTGACCAATTACAAAATCTATACCTGTCCTACAACGGCAACGCTTCAAACTCATCCCGGCAATACTTATACAGCTCTGGATAATAACAATACTGACTATGCACTGGCACCCGGCATGATGGAAGGCTCATCCGACCGGTACGGACGTCCAGACTCGGCCATTTCCTGCGACAGAACGTCCAACCCGCAACTGGTGCCTAATCACATTGATTACGGCAACGTCCTGTATATCGGCGGACATGTCAAGGGATTTGCTCTGAAGAACTGGTATGACCCCATTAATCGCGGCGGGTCTTTTCTCCCGCCGAATCAATAATCCGGGGTAATTGCAAAAGGAGTCAGAATAAATTCGGATTTTAGTTCGAATTTCATTCTGAATTCTAGATTCTAAATTCTAGATTCTAAATTCTAGATTCTAAATTCTAGATTCTAAATTCTAGATTCTAAATTCTAGATTCACTGCAAAAAACGGACACAGACCGGCTTGCCGATGGTTATCGGACTGCCGGCCGGTTCCAGTGCTCCGGTTTCAGGATTTACCCGGAAAGTACAGACACTGTCGGAATCCTGATTGGCGACAATGCAGAAACGCCCGGATGAATCCAGATTGAAATTACGCGGATTTTTAATACCCGCATTCTGGAATCCAGCCATCGTTAATGTTCCTTTTTCCTGATCAATTTTATAAATGACTATCGAGTCATGTCCGCGATTTGAACCATACAGAAATTTACCATTGGGATGAGCTCTCACTTCAGCGCACCAGCTCACGCCTTTAAAATCATCCGGCAGCGTGGAGATATGCTGAAGCTGGGTCAGCGCACCGGATTTGGCATCATACGCATACGCGGTCATTGTTTCATCCAGCTCATTGATGACATACGCGAATCTGCCGTCCGGACTGAAGGTTAAATGCCGCGGCCCCGCGCCGGGCTTGACGGTGGCAAATGCGGGCGTATTCGCTTCCAGCTTCGCCGTTGCCGGATCCAGTTTGTAAATCATTATTTTGTCCAGCCCCAGGTCTGCGGCAAAGACAAAACGTCCATCGGGACTGAAGTTCATGCTATGCGCATGCGGTTCTTTCTGACGCTTGAGGTTAACGCTTGAACCTTTATGCTGAATAACGCTGGCCGGCGCGGACAAAGTTCCATCCGCGTTAATCGGAATAGACGCAATGCTGCCGCTGCCGTAATTCGCCGCCAGCAGCACCCTGCCCTCGCGGTCAATGGCAAGATGGCACGGTCCGTTGCCGCCGGACGAGCATTCATTCATAAATTTGAGCTTTTTAGTCTCCGGATCAATCGCAAAAGACCTCACCGACCCGGCTTTGCCTTCAGTCACCGCATAAAGAAACCTGCCGCTGGGATGAATCTCAATGAAACTCGGATTCGTGACCTTCGCCGCCAGTTCCGGTGCGGACAACTTGCCCGTTTCCATATCCAGCGTTGAGCGGTAAATGCCTTCTGATCTGGTTTTATCGGTGTAAGTGCCGAAATACACATCAAGCGCCGTTCCGCCGCTCAATGTCTGCATTGCCAGTAATGATGCCGTCATAATAATTGTCTCCATAATTTTTATCCTTTATTTCGGTTCCAGCAGGATCATGGTTTCCAGATTCGGTGAACCTGGAAACATGTCGAGCGGCAGAATACGTTTGGGAATATAGCCGTGCTTATTCCATTCCTGAAGTTCACGGGGAATTTCATCAGTGCCGCAGAAGATGTGAAGAATACGGAGCGGCTGCCGTTCGGCAATGGTTTCGATAACGCCATGGGCGGTACCGCTGCGCGGCGGATCAAGCAGCACGACTTCTTTGGTGTTGGGCGGGGGCAGCTTATCGCTCAGGGAATCCGCCGTGACAGGACTGGCAATAAACTTGAGCGGCCTGCCGGGAAAATGATATTTAGCGTTCTCAATCGCCGCGTGAATGGCCGGGCCTTCAATATCCATGCCGATTACAGAGCCGGCATACGGCGCGGAAGTCAGTCCGATCAGGCCGTAACCGCAATACAGGTCCAGCATACGGGTCTCCGCGGTTAATTTAAGCAGTTCTCTGATTGCTCCGGTAAAATTCGGCAGCATGGACTCATTGACCTGCGAAAAGATTGTCGGCGGATATAACAGGCGGATGCCGTCAACCGTGATGTCAATATTTTCCGGGCCGAACAGTTTTTTCAATGCAACCCCCTTCTCCGGCCGTTTGCTTTCCAGATAATAGTCGGATTTAGTGGGGTCAACATACATGAAACAGGAGATAATGCGCGGATCATCTTTTTTCAGCGTTGCGGCTAGTTGCTTGATTTTACGCACTACTATGTTGTCAACGGTATGAACGTTAAGAATAACTGAACAACTGGTGTATGAACCGCGGATAATGCAGTAATTAAGACTGCGCGCCAGCATCTGGTAATTGACACTGGACAACAGATCTAGCAGCAATTGATAAATGGACAGATGCAATACCGGTTCCAGCGAAGACTGCTGAAGAGTTCCGGGTTCACAGCGGCTCTGTTCCAGCGTCAGCGAAACCTTGCCTTTATAAAATAACACGCGCCGTTTCGAGTTGGTCCGGTAGCCGCGCGACAGCGGTGACGGAATTATCTTTTCCGGAATACCCGGAATATCATTCTTTTTCCAGAACAGTTCCAGCGCTTTCTGCTTGATCAGACACTCATCCGGGTATGTGAAACCGGCCAGCGGGTCGGCGGCGTGAATATCGAACAGAACTTTATTCGGAAAGTCGCGGCATACTTCACCAACATATTCAGCATACCCCATAACCGCCGGTTTAACTTCAACGGCTTTCACCGGTGCAGGCGGACGCGGACGGCTGTCTGATTCATATCTGCCGGGTGCCGGAGCATGAGGGGGTCTCGGACGCGGACGGCTGCCTGATTCATATCGCGGCCCTCTGCTGTCACTTTTCCTGACTCCGGCATCGGACGGGGCGGCGGGACGACGGGAAGCCTCTCCCGGGTTATTGTATGCAGACGTTTTCTCGCGGGGAGATTGCGGACGCGGGCGGTTATCCGTTTCATTACGGTTCGCGGCAGGCGGCTTCACTCCGTCCTTCTGCCACGGCTTATTGTTTTTTCTATGTTTTATTTTCCTAGTCTCTGCCATAATAATTCTTTCAAATAATGTTTTCTCAATATGATTCAATTATGTGCTAAATGCAAGCAAATAATTGAAGAGTTTTAGACGCTAATTTCAGCAGATCGGCAGTCAGCGCGGTTTTGCCGCATCCTGCAGCAACTGCCGCATGTTATCACTTTTGGCATAGTCCAGCGCGGTTTTGCCTTTGTTGTCGCGGCGGTTTACATCCGCCCCCTGCTTTATCAGGAATTGTGCATGTTCCGGCAGATCCAGCATGGCGCACCAGATGAGCGGAGTTTCCATGTCAACGTCGCCCGCGTTCAAATCAATCCCCGGCTGCTGCGCGATAAACTCCAGTACCTGCACCGGCAGTTTATTTGAAATCGCCAGATGCTGCGCTGTCCATTTCGGCCCGGCCAGCGCATGAATATCGGCCCCGCGCGACATCAGGAATTTCAGCATGGCGATTTTGGAAGCTGCATAAGCTTTATGATTATCCATCAAGCTGCAATCCATGGCCAATGACCGCTGCAGCAGGGTGCAGTTGTCCTGACCGCGCATATTCACGTCGTATTTGGCGTCCAGAAACATCTTTACGCCTGGAATTGAACCATACCGGGCGATTGCAAAAATACCGCTGTCTTCATGAGAACCGGTATTGCGGTCTGACAGGAAAAGCCGTCCGATACGCTTTTCCAGAAAAGCGCGTTCCTGAGGAGTTGATGCCGGAGTCAGCAACCCGAAATAAAGTGATGCAGCCTTTTCAATTTCACCGGCATCAATAGCAACGTCAATCTGTCTGATGGTTTCCGCAGACGGTCCAGTAGCCAGTGCTATTTCCATGTCCATTTCCTGCCGCGAATCTGTAAGGTAACCATTGAATTCCAGAGTATTGCGCCCGTTGTCTCCAGGAGAGGCATTGCCCAGAGCCATTCTGGCGCCGGTATAATCGCCGCACAGCAGCAGATGTTTGGCCAGCATCGCATATACATGCCTGGCGCAAGCCTCGTCATTGTTCAGGCGGGATGCCGTGATCTTCTTTTCCAGTACCCGGCGGACATTCGGCAGTTGCTCACGCAAAAACATGCGGCGCTGCACAAAATCCATTTCTCCGGCAATATCCTGTACCGCCCAGACAAATGCCAGCGGGGCCGCCGTATAATACCAGGCATCGTCCACATCAGCGGCTTTCTGTCCGAGAGCCAGCATCATATGCCAGCTGCCATGCCAGCGCGGACGCAATCCCCACAGAAAATACTTATAGGCCTGCGTGTAATCAATCTCGGCCGCCATCGCGCGGTTAAACCATTGTACCATCTCATCACCGTTAAGTCCGCAGGCGACATACACCAGATGGGTGGCAGACTCCGGCCATTCCGGATGCATTTTCCATGCCTCCTCCAGATATTTGTATGCCTGCCTGCCATGCGCGTCAAACTCTTTCCAGCCGTTTTCGCTGACCGTATTCGCATACCCTCCCCCGCGAGCTGCCCAGGCAATGTTCAACTCGATTTCGCCGGCAATCATCCTGATCACCCAGGGATCAATTTTTGATTTTTCCAGCATCGACAAAATCGAACGCAATTCGGCAAGATCACTGGTTTCAGCCAGATTACGGTAAATATATTGCGGATGAGCCTGTTCAAGTTCGCCGCTGGCGAGCGCCTGTTTCAGCAGCTGAAAATTTTTGCGACCGGTGGCCCGATTGTAAATTACGCGCAATGGAAGCGGCAGTTTTTTATTCGCGGACAGTTTCTCCAGAGCTTCACTCATCAAAATACGCCGGTATTTGGGATCCTGATTCGGCACCGTCCACAGATAACATACCAGGAAATAGGGAGATGCCGCAGCTCCTTCCTGTAAATAAATCTCACGTCCGGATTTTTCCAGTTCGATAATTGAACGTTTACCGGGCTGGTCGCAATAGTTGGTCAGCATGGCGGTAATCCAGTCGGCGGTGCGTTGATTGATCGCTCCCGCCTTCAACGGTTCTGTCACCAGGCACCGGCTGTAATAATCAAAGTTTTTCCGCAAATAGCTCCAGCAGTCGGAAGATTTTCCTTTGGGGGGAAAGATTATGGAATCATAAAATTTGATAACGTCCGCGGAGGCGCGTCTGCCTTCCAGCGGCGGCACCGGTTCACGCCGGGGAACCATCATCCTGGCACGGTTAAGCTCGGTGACGAATGCCTCCGGGGTTTGACCGCTGTAACCGAATTCCTGCAGGACATTGCCGCCTGCATCCAGCAGAATGATTGTCGGATAGCCCTCGACTCCGAATTTTTTCTGCAGTGCGTCATTGGCCTGTGCCTGATCCGCCGGCAGCTTCCTGATCCGCGGAAAGTCCACCAGTACAGCCACCAGATTATCATTCGCAAAAGTCCGGAATTCCGCGCTGTTCAAAATCTGTTTTTCCAGCGCTTTACAAGCAGGACACCAGTCGGAACCGGTAAACAGCAGCAGAATGTTCTTTTTGCCGGCGGCCGCAGTTTTCAGCGCGGCGGCGTAATCGTTCTGCCAGTTGACGTTTTCCGCCGCCGCTGCATGACAAACGGCCAGAATCGCCATAGCCAGAATGAAATTTATACCCGATTTTTTGATCAATCTCATTTTATCTCTCCGGTTGTTAAAATATAAAGCCGCCACTGGACTTTGTAATAAAATAATATCCCCCTCCAAACGCGGCAGATTTCTGCAAAAACGTTCATACGTTATCCCGGCAAAACGGTTTTGTCAATATCCGGATTCCGCCGCCAAATGACAAAAAAGCGGCATAAAATCTTGCGGCAGGCCGGAACGGATAATCAATGACCGCGTTGGCAGTTTGAGTTTCGCGGACAGCAGGCTATATTTATCTGTGGAATCTTCAGCCTGAATTATTCAGGTTACAAAATATAACACGGCAAGGCGGTGCGCTTATGAATTTTTTAAAGCAGAGAACCTTTAATGTAGATATTGTCTTTGTGTTTACTTCCCTGATTGTTACAACCGTGCTGATTATTACCGCCTTCATCTATTTCAAAAACAAAGCGTCAACTCTGGAACTGGTCAAAGACAGCTTCCAGCAGCAGGCGGAGGCGGTCACCCAGAAAACCGACAACTACTTGAAAGCCGCGCGGTTCACTACCGAAATCGCGACCGGCGTTTTTAACAGCAGCAATCTGAAACTGGGTTTGAAAACCGAGCAGGCGGCATATCTGCTTAAAATAATCATGACCCAGAAGCAGATAGCATTTTGCTATTTCGGGGATGAACAAGGAAATTTCCTTCAGGCAGGCATGATCGGCGACGACATTTACATTAAGCATATTTCCAGAATTGACGAAAAGGCTTACACCGTTTTTGATTATTATGATAAAGACTCAAAAGTAATCCGGCAGGAGTCATTTGCCGACAGCAAATATGATCCGCGTGCCAGGCCGTGGTATATCGGCGCCAAGGCTGCCGGAAAGACCTTCTGGACTGAACCGTACATCTTTTTCGAAAACGGCAAGCCGGGCATCACGGTTTCCTGTCCGGTTTACAATCAGGACAAAAGCATTAGAGGCGTCATGGCCGCGGATATCACGCTTGACGGGCTGTCTGAATTCATCAGGAAAGCGGATATTTGTAAAAGCGGAATTGCCTTCATGGTGGATGAGAAAAATCTGCTGCTGGCCTTTTCCGATCCCAACCGGATGGTGACCGCTGAAAGTGGAAGAATCCGCAGATTAACTCCGGAGGAATTAAACATTCCGCAAGTTACAGACGCTGTCAGAAAATATAAAGACAACGGCAACAGATTATTCCTGTATGACACTGATAATACTTCATACCTTGCGTATTTCGCGCTCTTTCCCAAAGAATTCGGCAAGGCATGGCGGTTTGTGTTTATCGCTCCGGAAGACGTTTTTCTCGGCCCGATGAAAAATACTCTGAGAATGACACTGCTGTTATCGCTGGCGGTCATGCTCATCGCTGTGGCCGCGGCGATAACGCTTGCCAGACAGATATCAAGGCCGATAGAGAAGCTGGCGCAGGAAGTTCTGGAAGTGAAAAATTTCAATCTTGAGAACAGAGCGCATATAAAATCTCACATCCACGAGATTCAGACCATGGATTCAGCCGTTAAAACCATGAAAAACAGCCTGAAAGCGTTCAAGCGTTATGTACCGTCCGTCCTGGTCAATCAGCTCATTGCTTCGGGCGAGGA
>CAIMFA010000646.1 GCA_903840185.1 uncultured Lentisphaeria bacterium
AAAGTGTAATAAAATATCATTTTTATTTCATCATGTAAAGTTATTTGCGAAACATATTATTGATCTCCGGAAAACCCTCCCGAACTACACTCCTTAAACTTCGAACTCACGGTCAGGCCGCGAGTGTCGGTCAGATTAAAGAACCAGGCGGTTGTGCCGGAAGGAATGTCCGCGGTAACACGGTTATCCTTGATCATTGCTGGTGCGGTTTCCCACTTTCTACCGTTGATCGGTCCGCCATCACGGGTAAAGATCAACGCCGCCTCTTTTAACGGAGTTTTACTGCGGAAATCAATCCAGGCGGATGTTTTTATTTGTCCGGCAGCATTTATTTCCGGCAGTGAAACGCCATTGTTGAGAATGGCATCGGCGAAGGCAAAGATTTCGGACTGACTTTGTCCCTGCCCCTGGCCATGTACCAGCCGCACTTTGACGCAAAGGTTTTTCTGCCCTGACGTCAGAGCAAGCGATTTTGTCAGCGATGTCAGCGGGAACCAGACGTCATTGGTGCCGCTGATCCAGAGAAACGGCATCTTCGCCTGTTCGAGATAATTTGATGCATCCCAGCGAGCCATCCAGCGGACGGTCTTCTCCTGACCGATACCATCCAGCGCTTTCTTCATATTACTGCCTGCTTCATTAAAGAAACCGCATCCGTAAACTGGAACTGCCAGTTTGAATCTGGAATCTGTTCCAGCGCTAATACATGTAAGGTAACCGCCCCATGAGATTCCGGTCACCACGATGCGTTCAGGATCGACTTCCGGCAGCGAGCGCAGCAGCGAATTGGCAAGTATGACATCAGCCACAGCATGGTAAGCCCACTGGTCGCCTGCCGGACTGTCGAGCGTTGCAAAACCGCCAAAACCGCCGGGACCGCCGTCTTTGTGACGGGGGCGTTTGCTGTTATCACCGCCGGGAATGCAACCGGAGGTGTCCATGGCAATGGCGGCATAGCCGCGATCAGTCCAGAGCTTCACCCACTCTTCAAAGGCAGTTCCGCCGCCGCCATGAATCAGAACCCTCGCCGGGACTTTCCCGTAAGTTGTTCTCTCCGGCAACCCGAGCCAGGCGAATACCTGAGTGGACGGCATTTTTCCGAAGGCAAGACCTTCGTAGAAGATTCCCCGGATATTAGGATATTTACTTTTGATTTTCGGAGCGACGCGCCATGCCGGAGCAGTTTCCAGTTTTGCCATGTCCCACTGCGGTAAACCGGCAGCGCCTGCCATGATTCCGGACAGCAACATCAGCCCGAACAGCCATTTCGCTGCCATCCGTTTCAATTCAAACTGTTCTGCGCATTGTTTCATTATTTAATGTAGCCTTTTTGTCTATGCCGGTTCAACTACTTTTTGGGGAAAATAAGAGTGGCAAACCTGACGTTCATCATGAAAAGCGGAACCCCGCCGGCAATACTCATCTCCCGGTGAATATCCTGTTTGACCTCTTCAACGGAATCAACATCGTCTAATGTGATGCCCAGCCCCAGAGTTTCACTCCTGGAACCAATTAATCTCAATGGAATTTCCATTTCATAAATGGTGATTTTCTGCTCTTCGTTCCGTTTGATTACACATTTGATGGTACCGGCCGGCAACTCTGTCACCGCTTTAGGCGGAGAACCGAAAACTTCCTGCATTAAGACTTTTCCATCGGCATTGCGAGTGAAACTGAAACGGCGATACTCCTTGAAACTTCCATTATCATCTGAATCGCGGCCAAGCGCGATAGTCAAAGAATCATCACGCCACGGCTGCGCCGGATTGGTGGTCGGCATGGCAACATCATCTCTGACCTTTACCGCCAGATAGAGATTGTCTCCATTGACTCCCAGTGCGTAACTGGCGGAAAAATCATTTTCGGCGCGATGCCGTTTCTGCTGATATGTTATCGCTTCAGCGCCGAAAGTTTTGGAGAAGAGAACAGGGTTCCAATCACCCGTTTCGCCATCAATATCAATTTGTCCAACTGTTTGCGGCAATAATGCGCCAAAAAAGCGTTCGGATACAGCCTGGATTCCAGCGTCAGTCGAAACGGAAATCTTCAAATTTTTCAAGGCTAAGCCTTCATAATTTAACCGGTCACCAGGAATTTCCACGGTAATGGCTGCCTCTGCTGGAATTTCTCTGGTAAGTCTGGCAAACTCTTTGCCGTCATATTCAGCCAGAAAATAGAAAAGTTGTACTTTGCTGCTCAGGTTGTGTACCGGCAAGCTGAAAATAAGTTTGTTTTCTGAG
>CAIMFA010000647.1 GCA_903840185.1 uncultured Lentisphaeria bacterium
ATAATTGCCATTTTTTAAAGTCTTACTGCTGCAAAATAAAAAAATCCTCATCCGCATAATTCCGGTAAAAACTTTGCTTTTTCTTTAAAAACAAGCTTGAGTGCGCATTGTTTCCGGCTATATTATATTTGAAGCTTTGTTGCTTCAAATATAAAAAAATAAAACAAATGGTGAAAGAAATGAGACAGGTATCGGTTGCCATGCTGGAAAAGCAGATGCAGACAAGAATCGCGAAACTCGGTCAGAGCAAACCGTTCATCATCGGTTCGCTGGTGGAGAGCAGAAGGAAATGCGGCGTCAAGAACTGCGCCTGCGCGAATGGCGTGGAGCTGCATCCGGCGTGGATTCTGACCAAGAACTCCGGCGGCAAAACAAAATCGGTTTATGTGCCGGTGTCCATGGTGGCGGAAGTGGGGAAGTGGACGAAAGAGTACAAAAAGGTCAAGGAACTGCTCAAAGAGATAGACGCTTTCGGCGAACAGATAATCGCCGCGTCAAAGCAGCGCAAAAAAGCTCTGGCCCGCAAATCCGGAGAGGTCAAATGAGTAGAAAAAAAACTCCGGAGCATTAATTTCAGCGAATACTCCCGAAGCTGCGGCGAGAGCGCATTGATCGCGCTGCGGCATTATTTTCCGCAGCTTCCCGGGTGGTTCGAATCCATTCCTGATTTCCGCCAGCCGGGGAAAATAGTGTATTCCGGCGATTTTCTCTGCCATCTTGCACTGTGGCAGAGGATTTCCGGAATTGAATCCAACAACAAATTTGAAAGCGAACTGGAGCAGTCGGAAAATCTTCCGCGCAACCTCAAGACATATCTCGGGAGGGAGATTCCGGAGCTTCCCGGCATCGACGCCATATGCTATTTCATGCAGGGACTGCCTCCTGAGCATCTGCAGAAAATCATCGACAATATGATTCACTCCCTGAACCGGAAGAAATTTCTGGACTCCTTGAAAACGGATGACGATTACATTCTGCTCGGAGTGGACGGTGTCCAGGCTTTCTCGTCCGGCCGCCCGCTGAAGCACTCCACGCATAAAACCCATGGAAACGGCAGAACGACGTATCATAAATACTTTCTGGAAGCGAAAATTATCTCCAGGCAGGGCATTGTGCTTTCGGTGCATACGGAACCAGTTGAGAATCCTGACGGCGAGTTTGACAAGCAGGACTGCGAGACCAAGGCATTCAAGCGGCTGGCTCAGGCTGTCGCCAGAAAGCATCCGCATATGAAATTCTTCATTCTGCTTGATTCCCTTTACTGCAATGAGCCGGTCATTAATATCTGCCGCAGCCATGGCTGGGGCTGGTCCGTCGCTTTCAAAGGCGCGAGCCAGAACCGCCCGCTGATGGACGAATTCATTGAAGGAATCAACAGTGGCCGGAAAAACCGCAAAACCATTGAACTGAAGCAGAATTCCCGCTCCAACCTGAAAATAGAACTGAAATGGTGCAATAACGCGTCTCACCGCTTTGGCGGAAAAGAAGTCAAAGGACTTAATTATATTGAAGGGGTTATCACCAGAAAACATGCGGACGGCAGGGAGACAGTCTTTAAAATGGCATACATCACCAGCTCGGAAATTTCCATACTGAACGCGCTTGAGGTCTTCAACACCTGCCGGGAAAGATGGAAAATAGAAAATCAGGGGTTCAATTTCCAGAAAAACAGCGCTTTGAATATCGGACATAATTTCTGCTCAAAAGGACACGCGGCGTTCAACTACTATTTGTTTGCTCAAATCGCGCATGCCGTTCTGCAGTTGACCTGCCTGACCGACATTGTCAAGCACTGGAGAAAAAAGCAGGGCTTTGAAGAGGATACGGCAAAACATACCTTGCTGAAGCTGTTCCGCACATTCAAAAGAATATTTGAAAAAATTAAACTTGATCTCTTCGAGAAAGTCATGAATCTGTATGAATTCGAGGATTTGAGAATACGGATTCAGACGTGATAGCAGTCTGCCGTACGGAATCCGCCCATTAACATGTAACCTCTTAACTCGTTTCAGACAACTAAAACCTTTTTTCGTCCTCATACGCGGGCGCGGATACCTCATTCCAAGATTTCTGACATATGGCAATTTGAAATGCAGATGTAATTTCATTCGGAATTGCTGCAGGAACTCAAAGTCAATCCTTATAAATAATGATATTATTTTGCTTTTTCCGCCGGACTGGCTATATTCTTTAGCTTTTTATCATGGGAAATATTATGAGTTTGATTTTAGGCATAGAAACTAGTTGTGACGAGACTTCCGCCGCGGTGGTCAAGGACGGATATCAGGTTTTGAGCAACAGCGTGGCATCGCAGATTGCCAAACACGCGGTTCACGGCGGTGTGGTGCCGGAACTGGCGGCCCGCGAACATCTGGTGGCGCTCAATCCGGTGCTGTCCGATGCTTTGAGCACTGCCGGGGTGACAATGCGGGATATTGAGGCGGTCGCTGTAACCAACGGCCCCGGACTGATGCCGGCGCTGCTGGTCGGCTTGAATTTTGCCAAAGGGCTGGCTGCAAGCCATAAACTGCCGTTGATTGGAATTAATCATTTTATCGCCCATATTTATGCGGCGTTTCTCGATGACGGCGCCGGACGCCTGGAAGCTCCGGATTCATATCCGATTCTGGCGCTGGTGGTTTCCGGCGGACATACTTCGCTGCTGCTTATTGACGATCAGGGCAGGGCGCGTCTGATCGGCTATACTATTGATGACGCCGCCGGCGAAGCGCTGGACAAGGCCGCTAAACTGCTCGGGCTGGGTTATCCCGGCGGACCGGTGATTGACAAAATTGCGACGCAGGGTGACGCAAAGCATTTTAACTTTCCGCGGCCGCTTACCGGCAGCGCCGGAAAAGCGGTGCCGGATGAACACAAATTCAATTTCAGCTTCAGCGGGGTTAAAACCTCTCTGCTTTATCATGTCTCAAGGTTGAGCGATAACGGGCATCTGGAAGGCCCATTGCTTAATGATACTGTCGCTTCATATCAGGAAGCCGTGGTTGATGTGCTGTGCCGGAAAACCGTTGCGGCGGCAAAAGAATTCAATGCAGCTTCGATAGTCGTTTGCGGCGGAGTTGCCTGTAACTCCAGACTCAGAACGCTTATCGCGGAGGAAGCTCCTAAAAAGATGAGACTGTATCTGGCACAGCGCAAATACTGCACCGACAATGCGGCGATGGTTGCCGGGCTGGGCTGGCATTACTTTAATAACAATGCGGCCGGTGATCTCGGCATTGATGCTTTCGCCCGTCTGCCGATGATAACCCAGGTGCCGTTTGTGAAGGTTTCAAGGCCATGAATACTTGTGTGATATTTGATCTTGACGGCACGTTGATCGATTCCAGACAGGATCTGGCTGACGCGGTGAACTGGATGCGTTCTCAATTCAACCTTTCCCCGCTGGCTCTGGAGCAGGTTGTCGGATATATTGGCAACGGAATCAAACTGCTGACGGAACGTTCGCTGGAAGGTTCGGGAATTGCCGTTGAACAGGGACTGCCATTTCTGAAGGAATACTATCATAATCATATGGTAGACAATACCTGCCTCTATCCGGGAGTGGCTGAAGGTCTGACCCGGCTGCTTGACCGCGGTATTAAACTGGCGGTCATCACTAATAAACCCCATTCCGCGACGCTGAAAATATTGAAGGAACTGAGTATTTATGATAGTTTTGATACTATTATCGGCGGAGACAGCGGGTTCCCTTTGAAACCGGATCCTGCCCCGCTGCTGCATTTCGTGGGAAAATGCGCCGCCATTCCGGCGCAAAGCTGGATGTGCGGAGACCACTATACTGATCTGGAAGCCGGCCGGCGCGCCGGAATGAAACGTTGTTTCGCCGCTTATGGTTTTGGAAATCCCAAAGATGAGCAGTGTGAATATTCAGTTTCTACTTTCCCGGAATTTATCAAGCTTTGCCTGGCTTAGGAGTTGCGAAAAAATAAGAGGTATTTTTATACGCAGGTATCCGGGAGAAATTCCGGCTTTGCCGGTGAGGAGCAAAGCTGTGGCGCTTTGTAACGAAGCGGCGGAACTGGAAGTTCCACGGAGACCACAGTAGAAAGTGCCAGTTATTTTTGAACGACTCCTTAAAACATGCGCAGGAATTTTTATGCATAAAAAAACGGTTATTCTGACTTTTGACGATGCAGTTTCTAATCACCGCGCGTTTGTCGCGCCGCTGCTTAAGGAATTAGGGTTCAACGCCACCTTTTTTGTCTGCGAATTTCCGCCGGATTTTGCGACCAATAAAGTACAGTATATGACCTGGGATCAGATCAAAGAACTCAACGGCATGGGTTTTGAAGTTGACAACCATACCCTTACCCATGCCGGTCTGGCCGATATCACGCCTGAGGAGTTTGAAAAACAGTTGCTGGATTTGGAAGCTTTATTCAAGAGTCACGGGATTCCGAAGTCGGAAAATTTTGCCTATCCGGGCGGACCGGGAGCCGATTATGCGCCGCCGGTTCTCCAAAAACACGGTTTCAAAACCGCCCGCACTGTCCGCAACGCGGCATGGAATATTGCCAGTGACGACCGCTGGCTGATTCCGTCAATTCCCGTTCACGGCCAGGACGATTCGGTGTTTAAGAAAGCGCTGGATTTAGCGGCGCCGGGCGAAATCCCGGTACTGCTTTATCACGGCGTTCCGGATATCCTGCATCCGTGGGTTGACACCCCGCCTGATATTTTTGAGCGTGAAATGCGTTATCTGGCCGCCGAAGGCTGGACGGCGCTGGCAATGCGTGATATAACCAGCGGTTTCTAAGTTTTACAATAACTGTTGCGTATCTGTTTGATTTACAATCCGTCAAAGATATTTGTTTTTTGCTTTCGCCAGATTAAATTAAGTGGTTTGTTTTTGAATATTTATAAATCAGGATGGGCGGCAATGGCAAATCAGGTATTTTATTTCGGCAACATACCGGTGGTTCTGCCGGAAGATACGGTTTATTCGCGTCTGGGACGGAACCGTTTTCTTAATAAGATGCCGGAGGCGCAGAAGAACCTGATCGGGAAGTACATTGCCGAAGGCATCGCGCTGTGCCATCCGACTGGCTGCTGGCTGCGGTTGAATATTGTTGAAAGAGACTCTAAATCCGTGAAGCTGGAGAACGGTGACATGCTTACCAGCGCCAGTCTGGCGGAGCTGCTTGCGTCCAGCCATGCGGTGCTGTTGACGGCATCCACTGTCGGCGCTGGTATCGTCGAAGCAGCTACTGCGGCGTCCAATGCCGGGGAAGGAGTCAAAGCGCTGGTTTATGATGCCGTCGGCAGCGAGATGGCGGATGAGGCCATCGGCTGGATTCACGGCTATATCGGCCAGCAGCTCAAACGCGGCAGCGAGAAGTTGACCAGACGGCGTTTTTCGCCCGGGTACGGAGATCTGGGTTTGGAAAACCAGCAGATTATTTATGATATTTTAAATCTGGAGAAATTAGGTATCAGGCTGAATGACAGTCTGATAATGGTACCGGAGAAATCGGTGACGGCGATATCCGGAATTGAACGGAATCAGGTGGTTTAACCATTGTCCGTTCTGTCTGTTTCGTCCGTTTTGTCGGTGTTTTTTTAAGTAAACTATAAAACTGGGAATGATTTATATATGACAAGAAGCGAATTTCAAAAACTGTTGACGGAAAAAATAGTGATTCTGGACGGCGCCACCGGAACCGAACTGGTAAAGCGCGGCATGCCGCAGGGAGTCTGCCCTGAATTGTGGATACTTGAAAATCCGTCGGCAATGATTGAAATTCAGCAGGCCTACCGGGCGGCAGGTTCGGATATCGTGTTTGTGCCGAGTTTCGGCGCCAACCGCCTGAAACTGGAAGAGTTCGGTCTGGCAGACCGGCTGGCTGAAATCAACCGTTCTCTGGCTGGATTGTCGCGCTGCGCGGCTGGTGACGGCCTGGTGTTCGGCGATCTGGCTCCTACCGGAAAATTCATTGCGCCGCTGGGCGATATTCCGTTTGAAGACGTGGTGAATGTTTACAAGGAACAGGTTGCGGCGCTGCTGGAAGGCAACGTTGACGGCTTTGTCATTGAAACGATGATGGACATTCAGGAAACACGGGCGGCGCTGCTGGCGGTTAAGGAATCCTGCGAACTGCCGGTCATTGTGACGATGACTTTTGACGAACACAGGCGTACGCTTACCGGCAGCGATCCGGTTTCGGCATTGATTACGCTTCAAGCCATGGGCGCTGACGCGTTCGGCTGCAATTGTTCCACCGGCCCCGGCGATATGCTGGAAATTATTAAGCAAATCAAACCTTTCGCCACTATTCCGCTGATCGCCAAACCCAATGCGGGGATTCCGAAACTGTCAGCCGGAAAAACGGTATTTGATATGTGCCCGGAATCGTTCGCCGCGTATGTGCCGGAACTGGCCGCCGCCGGGATCAATATTATGGGCGGGTGCTGCGGTTCCACGCCTGAGCATATCCGGAAAATGGCGGCGAACGCCGCCTGCTGCAAACCGCTGCCGCCGGTCATCAGGGCGTTGAGCGCGGTTTCCTCTGCCGGAAGCTACTGCCTGCTCGGCCGGGACAAGCCGTTCGCTGTAGTCGGCGAACGCATCAATCCCACCGGCAAGAAAGCGCTTCAGGCGGAATTGCGCGAAGGCAAACTTGCCATGGTAAATAATTTTGCCCGCGAACAGGCCGCCGCCAGGGCGGCAATCCTGGACGTCAATATGGGGCTGTCCGGCATAGATGAAAAAGAAATGATGTTGAAAGCGGTCGCCATGCTGGGTGGCGGACTCCCGTTGTGCATAGATTCCACCAGCAGCGAAGTCATTGAAGCGGCGCTCCGGATTTATCCCGGACGGGCATTGGTAAACTCTATTTCCGCTGAAAAAAGCAGGCTTGAAAAGACCCTGCCGGCGGCGGCCAAATACGGTGCCATGTTCATCCTGCTGCCTCTGGCGGATGAAGGAATTCCGGAAACGGTTGAAGGCCGCAGGGAAATCGTCAAAAAGGTATTCGGCGAGGCGGAGAAATACGGATATTCAAAAGCGGACATTTGTGTTGACGGACTGGTGATGACTGTTTCCTCGAACCAGAATGCCGCCGCGATTACGCTGGATCTGATCGAATGGTGCAGCCGCGAGTTCGGCGTCAGCACGATCTGCGGCTTGTCCAACGTCAGTTTCGGCATGCCGCGGCGCGGCCATGTAAATAACACATTCCTCGCCATGGCGGTCGGCCGCGGCCTGAATATGGCGATTGCCAATCCTTCGGCGGAAATGCTGATGCCGGTGGTTGACGCCGGTAATGTTCTGACCGGGCGCGATTTTAAAATGAAGCGTTATGTCGAAAAATACGGCGCGGCGGAACAGGGGGGGAAGGCTCCGGTTGTCGTGAAAAGCGATGACCACCCCGCACAGCAGGTGTTCAATTGCGTTCTTACCGGAGACGAAGAGAGTATTGCAGATGCGATTAAACGGACGCTGGCAGGCGGGATAACGGCGAAGGATATTGTTGATAGAAATCTTATTCCCGCCATCAACCGGGTTGGTGAACTTTTTGACCGGAAGGAATATTTTCTGCCGCAGCTGATCATGAGCGCCGATGCCATGCGGAAAGGATTTGAAGTGCTTGAACCGCTGCTGGAGGAGCATAAATCAGAGAACGACAAGCCGAAAGCGGTGATCGTGGTGGCAACGGTGGAGGGCGATATTCACGACATCGGCAAAAATATTGCAGCTTTAATGCTGAGGAATTACGGTTTTGAGGTGATTGATCTGGGTAAAGATGTTTCCGCCAGGCACATTGTCGCCGGGGCTAAAGCGCACAATGCCGCGATCATTGGACTTTCAGCGCTGATGACGACGACAATGGTCAGAATGCCGGAAGTCATCCAGCTGGCGAAAGCCGAGGGGCTGGACAAGGTGAAATTTATGATCGGCGGCGCAGTCGTCGATCAGAGTTATGCCGATGAAATTGGTGCGGACGCCTACGCGGCGGACGCGATGGAGTCGGTAAGAATTGCGCAGCGGTTTACCGTGTGAAGCAATAGAGTTACTGATTTATATTAGAGACAGTCCAGTTTTCTGAAAAATTATACTATTTTGTCTTGATTTTATTAATGCCTGCGCTATTTTACTATTAAAGAGTTTTAATGCGTGTTAAATTCATGAATATGATAAATTTGTTTCGTGGATTTTTTTGTAATATTACTCTATATTTAGTGGTTGAATTTGCGGTCTACCGCATTATGTTGTGTAAAATAATTATTAATAAAAATATCTATATCGGAGTTTGGTTACATGTTTAAACAGTTATGGC
>CAIMFA010000648.1 GCA_903840185.1 uncultured Lentisphaeria bacterium
TGCACGCCTGCCTCGCCGTTCCATTTGCCTGCCTCCTTGTCTATTTGTTGAATGACTATAGGACAAGATAGCACAGCGCAAACTAAAAGTAAACAGGCGATTTGATTTTTAATTGGAATTATATGGCTGCCGAGTATTTGCTTGCCAGGGGGCATCGCAATATTCTTTTCATAAAAACAGATGACCGCTGGACCGCGCAAATGCGTCTTGAAGGGTTTAAGAAAGCGTTTGCTGACAGAAACCTGAAATATGATAATAAACTGATTCTCGATAATCCGGCAGAGATTACAGGGGATATTCAGAAAATGCTGCGGTTCGAAATTGACTTTACAGCATGCTTTGCATTCGGAATATGCGTTTGGGATGTTATTGCCGCTTTAAAATCCAAATGGGGCGATAATTTTGCTGAGAAATGCGAGATTGTCACCAATACTTGCGGGTGCGGCGGAACTAATTTGAATTGCCCGATAGTTGAAATTGATGCTGAAAAGCTTGGAAAAATCGCCGCCGGGAAATTGATGGATCTTATAGCCGGCAGGATTTCAGCCCCGGTCAGAATTACTTTAAGGCCGGAAATGAAAAACACCGCAGCAGTAGAAAGAGTAGAAATAAAAGCAGAAGATGAATCCAAAATAAACAGTCTTATAAATGTATAAAACTAATTAAATATAATTGGAGGTTTGCAATGTCAAAGAGAAAAGAGAATCACAGGCCGGGCCGTTTTACACTCATCGAACTCCTCGTGGTGATCGCGATCATCGCGATTTTGGCCTCAATGCTGCTGCCGGCGCTGAATAAAGCGCGGACAGTTGCTAAAAGGTCAAGCTGTGCCAATAATTTAAAACAAGTTATGTTGGCAACGCTGCAATACGGCAATGACTTTGACGGAATTGTTCCGCCAGGTTTCGTTTATGAAAACGGCGGCACAAAGTGTATGACTTTTGCTAATCTTCTTCAGCGCGGGAAATATCTGGTTTTTTCTCCATCGGTGTTTCCCAGTGCGTATAATGTGTCATTTACCGCGGCAGATAAAGCCGCAGCTCAGGCGGTTTCCAGCATTGTTACCAAATGCCCGGATAAACCGGATTACGTCTATGGTAATTTGCCGATAAATTATAGTATCTGGGGAAATACCGCGAACAGATATGCTACAGTCCTGCCTGCCGTGGCTTTCTATACATATCCTACGATGAAAAGAATGAAGTTCCCCAGTCGGACATCCGGGCCGATGGATGATCCCAGGACAGGCGGTTCTGTCGTATATTGTCCAACTCCAGATGCCAGCAATGACAATGGAGATAGCATCTTTAATAAACGAGATTTGAATATCGGAAAATATGGAGAAATTAGACATGGGCAAAGTAATGTCAGTTTCTATGATGGACATGTAACGGCGTATGACGGTATATACTACGGCTGGACTGATCCTGAAAGCAGTATTACAAATCCTAATTATTACCGGCTCCCTAAATAAAAAAATCCCGTTCATCCTAGCTCCAAGTTAAGCCTCGCTGTATTACGGTCGGCATCCTCATGCCCTGTGGTGCGGAGATTCAAAACCAATACATTAAAGACAAAAGTCGATCCAGATGGCCGGGAAATTTACTCAATGAAGATTAAAAACGTAAATTAAGGAATATATATGAACAACGCTTCAAGATCAGTTTTAGGGAAATGCGCTTTTATGGTTGCGATGCTGGGCTGTGTTGCCACAGCTTTCGGTGCCGAAGCAAACATCAACTGCAATTTCGAATCGGGCACCGTTGAAAAGTGGCAGAAAAATTCAGCTGAAACGGAACTGTCGGTAACAGCTGATAGTTTTTCCGCCAATTGTGGAAGGTATGCACTACTTGCCTCAAGTACAGCGAGAAACGCAGGAATTAATTATTACGCCCAAATTCCTGTCACCGACCGGACGGTTATAGAATTCGATATCCGCTGGGATGCGCAAATGCCTTTTGCCTATTTTGCTTTCACGGCAACTGACAATAAAAAAAGGGTGTTCTGGTTATTTGCCGGCACCCAGAATGCAATAAATAATCCTAAGCGCGGCGAGTGGTTTCATGTGATTGTTCCGGCAGCGGCATTGAAAACCGACAAGGGACAGCAGCCGGAACCAGGTGATGTATTCACGTCGTTCGGAATGTTTCAGGTGCAAGTGAACGGATGCCCGCACCGTTTCTTGGTGGATAATTTCAAAATTTATGAAAAAGACGGATTGCTGGAATCTGTTGACCCGAAATGCTTTATGGACAAGACAGAACCCGGCGCTCAGAAAAAACCGTCAGTCGAACGGAGTTCGGCGGACGCTCTTCCTCTGGTGACGGTGCCGGGAGGCGGAGCACCGGTCATAGACGGTAATCTCGGTGACTCATGCTGGCAGAACGCCGCCGGATTCGCCCTGCTGCCGAATTATAGCGGAAAGACAATTTCTGAAAAGACTCAATTTTTACTATCATTTGATACTGATAATTTGTACATCGGGGTAGAGGCTGGCCAGAGATATCTCGACCCGGTGCATAATCTGCTCGACAAAGCGAAATGCAAAGTCGCCAAAAATGACGGCCCGGTCTATTATGATGACTCGGTTGAAATATTTCTCATGCCGCCTGACGATGGATACTATCATTTTGCCATCAACAGCGACGGCGTGATGTTCGACGGCAAAAATAAAGACGTGTCATGGAATTCGAAAAATGTGAAAATAGCCGTAAAAAAGAATGAGCAGACGTGGACGGCGGAGATCGCCATACCCTTCAAGGAACTGGGAATGACCGCGTCCGATCACGCGGCATCTGCCTGGCGAGCGAATTTCTATCGCAATAACCCTGCAAACGATGAGTCATCGGCGTGGAGCCCCACCGGGAAAAGTTTTCATACGCCAGGCGCCTTCGGCTTTCTATTGTTCGATGCGCAAGTTGCGGCGATTCGCGGGGAATCCTTTGTCATCGCCGGCGGTTCTGCCGCAATGAAACTCTTTTGCGGCAAGACCATGCAGCAACTTTCGGTGGCAGGGGCGCAATCAACAGCTTCGATCAGTGAGAAGAAGATGAACGAACTGACGTTCAAGCCTGATGCGGATGGATTTGGGCAGATCAGGATCAGCGCTTCCGATAAAGAAATATTCCGTACTCCTTCGATAGCGATAAAAGGAAAGAGTTCTGGCTGTATCGTAAAACTTGCCTCGGATAGTTCGCAGATGACAGTTTTTGTGAACGGCAAACAATCCTCCTCAGCGAAAAACCTCCTGAACGCAACGGTGACTCTTGACGAAGACAGAAACATTATCGCGCTTTGCGCTGAAAATGCAGTGGTACCGATCACCGGTTCAATTATCATAGCAAACGTCGAGATTCCCGTCAACAATTTTCTTTTTTCTGAAACGCCGACGGACGGATGGGAGAAGAATGGCTTTGATGATTCGCCATGGCGCCCCTACGACGGACGAGTTTCAGAGAAATTATATTTGCGCTACAACCTAATCCGGAATCACACGATATTTGCGCCGCAACTTGAAAATGACACCTGTTATATCGCCAATAAAGCAGCAATGGAATTAAAGTTCCGTATTTCATCCCCTTTTGAAAAACCGCTTGAAAACTATCGGTTCAATTTAGAGGTTCCCGAAGCCATCAAGATACCTGTGTATCGCCCCGATCTCAGACTTTACAATAAATATATCAATTCGCTTGGCGAAGAAAAGTTCGGCGGCATGAATAGCTTCGTATTTTCATTTGACAAGCCTGTCCCAAAACTTGCTTACAACTTTGGATTCAATGTCATAACGATGATAATACAACCTGACTTTCCTGCCGCGTTGGCAGGAAAGTCCGTCACTGGACGTGCCTGGATCTCCGGCAAAGGGGTTTCCGAAATCCCCCTGGAGTTTAAAATAAAGGTGCTCCCGGAGCTTAACGGGCGTCAACCAGAAAATATCCCAATAATGACGTGGGCAACCTTGCGTGATGCTTGTTATGCAACGAAAGAAATTGAGTTCTTGTCGAAAACATGGAAAAATGCCGGTTTTACCATGGTGGGGGATGAAATCAAATCCCGTATCTCAACATTTGATAATTTATCATTTTACACTGCTATGTTTAAGAAAAACAATCTTAAGCCAATTTTTGTTTCTTTTGTTAACCATGACATCCAATGGGCCAGTGAAAGTGACACCGCAAGCCCGGCATCCAGACTTGTACCGCTCTCAAGCGTTAAAGACTCCTGGCGAAAGCCGCTTTGCCCCCTATATTTCATGGCATCCCGCGATATTGCCGACCGGATCATGAAAATAGCATTGAAGTATGATTATGTTCTAGACGATATGGAAAGCGGTATAAGAGCATCATGTTTCTGCCAGCGTTGTCGGGAATATTTCTCGCAAGAAAACTCCCTGACAGAAATACCTGATGAAAAAGTAATTCTCGAAAAATACAAAGAGTTATGGAGCCGCCACCAGGTGCTGATGAATAGAAAAGTGTTCGTTTATTTCGTTGCAACTGCCAGAAAGGCAAAACCGACGATATGCTCCGCCGTGTATAGCGGTTATGCTACTACCCCGCCGGAGCAATACGGCATAGACTGGAGCCTTTATAAAGATGTCGATTTGCTCAGCGCGGGTTATGATGAAAATAAGGAGACAATAATGATGACGCGCAAAGCTCTGGGCGGACGCACGATGTGCCCGGGACTCAATTTGGAAACAGGAGCAGGCGAACGTACCTATGCCGACCAGAGCATTATTGCGCGATTATGGAAACTATTGATCGCCGGCGGATTTGGCGGCGTACATGTTTTTGATTGGACGGAGCTTGATGGGCGCGGACTCCATTCGGTGGCAAAATTTTCACGAGGAGTTGCGGAATTTGAAAACATTCTCGATGAAAAGAATCAAATACCGTTCGACGGATTGATCGTGGATGGACGTGACCACAGCGACTACGTGTACAACAAAGGCAACGAGTATCTCTATGTGGCGATCAACGACAGCATTTCTCCGCGGACAGTGAAAATAAAGATGCCGCAGGGTATTTCCGTGACAGCAAAAGTGCAGGAGTTCTCGACAGGAAGGCAATTCACCGGCAAAGATGAATACGACATAGTGGTGCCGCCAAATGACGTAATGCTTCTGCATATTTCAGAATAGCGTAGCGTAGAATATAGAATAGCAATCTAGGAAATTAAAATGCACGTCACACAAAGAAAGACAATGTTCTGTCTGTCGCTGATCTTCGGGATGATTTGTTACGAAAAACTCTGTGCCGAAACGTTTTACAAGACCGGCTTCGAGGCATCAGCCGAGGAATTTGGAAATTTTAAGGATACTGCGGTCAACACTCAAAACGGGTGGAAAGGCTCAGGTAAAATAGTACATGGCACTTTCCGATCGGACAGCCAATTGCTTACGCCGGGACCTGGAAGCGGTTTATATGGTGCATGTTGCATAATGCGTTTGGAGAAAACGATTAAAACAGATACAATATGGGTGGATATGTCGGTGAATCTGGCGGCAGATGCTCCGCTCGGCGCTTGGGTCTGGCTATTAGGGACAAATGCTGGCACGAGTACAAATATCCTTTCCACATACCTCGCATTCTATAAGACTGGCATTACTGCTCACTCGTATAATGTTGAAAGCGGCGCAAGAAAAAACGAGGAGATTGCCGTTATGATGGAGCCGGGAACATGGTATCGCCTTACGATAGCGTTTCATTGTAAAAAACATACCTATGATGTTTATATTAATGGTGAATTAAAAAAGGGCGACATTGTTTTTTTCGGACATAAGGACTACGGCTATGCCGAGAATCTCTCGGAGGTGCGTCTAGGCGGCGGTGCAAGTAAGGTAAGCCTCGCCTACTATGACGATTTGTACATCGGCGATGCCTCCCCGTTGAAGTAATATTTATTTAATTGTACAGGTAATTACATTTTAAGTCAGTAGATAAGAGGCACGGGTATTTGAAAAACCGCAGGATCATGAGGTAAATATGGCGAGTAAAGGGATCAGTTTTCTTAATGGAAAAGTTAAAAATGGAATAGTATACCTCTCATGGTATAAAACGACTCCGCTATTTGAGTGTAATGAGCAGGATGAGTTCAGCGAGTTTTCTGTTTACCGGAAATGCGCGGATGATTTTGCGTTCGGTTCGGATTATGAAGAATTCTTTTGCGGGATGCTGCCTGAGTCGTCCGACCTGATTTATTGCGGACCGGTGGAATGTTCAAATAAACGGAAATATCTTTTTCATGACAAACAGGTTGAGATTGGCAAAGTATATGCATATTTCGTTAAAAGCAGAACCATGCCGGCGGTCGGGCCGGTACCGCTGAAAATCCGCGATCCGGAAGTATGGTGGAGCTATGAAACCCTTAAATCCAGGCTTCTGCAGCTGCAGCAGGATTATCCTGCAATTGTGAATTTGCAGACGTGCGGCAGAACGGTTGAAGGCAGGGAGATTTTTTCGCTGAAAGTCGGGGCTGGCGCGACAGTACTTGGCCTGGCCGGTGCGATGCATCCCGGCGAAGCAGGACCCGAACTGATTATCTCCGCATTGGAACAAGTTCTGCATGAATCTCCGGCAACATTGAAGAACAGCGCAATAGCCGTTATCCCTTCAATCAACCTTGATATCCGTGAACGTCTTGCGCAAGGCAATCCATGGTATTTGCGGAAGAACAGCGCAGGCGTCGATCTCAACCGCAATTTTCCGGTGAACTGGGAGGATATTGGACAAGGCTACGGGCTTTCAACTGATGACCCGGATAGCGCAACTTACCGGGGCGCGTTTCCGGCAAGCGAACCAGAAGTAAAAGCCGTTATGAAGTTTTTTGCCGACAGTAAACCTGCCGTCATATTCAGTTTTCATGCTCTTGCCGGGATATGTGACATTCCCGCCATCGGAGCTGGAAACGTAGATCAATCGGATTCCGAGTTTTATGAACGCTCAAAACGATTCGTCAAAGCCTACGGAACCGGCCTGCATCCTGAATTGAAGCCGGACGACAGCTGGCTGGCTTTTGCCGGTTCCGGCGGCAGTCTTTTGTGCTGGGCATGGCATGAACTGCGAATTCCGGCTTTTGATCTGGAGCTTTCCATGTCGATTGCGCCGGAGGCATTGCAGAAATGCCGCATTGACCATACAGATTGCGACTTGCTGAAAGAATATTCCATACGGCATTCGAGAGCGATAATAAACATCTTAAACCTTTATAACGGGAAACGATGATATGAACAGTCAATTTCTATTTACTGATTTTTGCAGCAGCATGAATGATGATGAGCGAGAAGCATTCAACCGGACAGTGGTGATGAATATGGATACGGCGGCGGCGGCGGATGCCAGAGCCGGATACTACAAATCCAAACTGCGGCATATGGGTGAGAATGTCAAAATTGGAACCGGCGTCAGGATAGTCAATCCGCAATTTATTTCTCTGGGAAATAATGTTTATATTGGTGATAACTGTATCCTGATTGCACATTCGGAAAGAGGTATCGAGCTCGATGACAATGCCCGCTTGAAAAATGGAGTATATCTGGATACGGAAACAAACGCCGGAGCATATATCAAAATCGGAAAGAACGCATATATTGGAGCACGGTGCTGCCTGCACGGACATGCTGGCCTGGAAATCGGAGATTACTCGCTGCTTGCGCAAAATATCACTATAACACCAGCGTCCCATACTTTTGAAAAAGCGGATGAGATCATCTATAAACAGCCTTGCACTGTAAGAA
>CAIMFA010000649.1 GCA_903840185.1 uncultured Lentisphaeria bacterium
CTGGAAAATTATCAATATCAAATTATATTTAGAAATGTAATCATAAAACATGAGACTGTGTTTAATAATGGCGCGAAATTATAGTTTTTACTATTTGAATAAGGGAGGAGCGTAGATGAACTCTCTGTGGCTGCCCCCTGTTCTGCTTGCCGCAATAATGGCGACATTGCTTCTTTCGCTGGCGTTTCTGTATATTTATATCATTGAGCGGAAGAAATATCTGCTGGTCTGGAGTTGCAGCTGGATGTTTTACACCCTGCACCTGGGCTTTGCCTTTGCAGTTGTCAAGTATCCTGATTTCAGCTTTTTTATTGCCGGATATTACTGTGCCAGTGTTGTCAGCGTTGTGATGCTGGCGATCGGGATGTTCATGTTTTTGTCCCGCAAGTACAGTATTGCCTGGTATGTGGTGGCCGTATTAATGCTGACCTGGATCACGTTTGGACTTTCCTGTGACGTGAGCGATGTTTTGATAGTCATTCCAATATATGTTTTAATGGCGATCATCTACATCTGGATCGGTTCGCAGTTCTTTATTTTGAAAATGCCAAACCGGACTGACAGTATCGTACTCGGGATGTTATTTATTCTCTGGGGAATGCACAAGCTTGATTATCCGTTTCTGACCGGTTACGAATGGGCTGAGGCTTTCGGATATCTGCTGGGGATGTTTTTTTCATTCAGCGTTGCAATTGCGATGCTGGTGTACCATTTTCACAAGACCAAGATTGAGCTGCATGAAAGCGAAGAGCGCTATGCCAGTCTGTTTGAAGATAATCATTCTGTAATGCTGATCACCGATCCGCAGACGGAAATGATTGCTGACGCTAATCAGGCGGCATGTAATTTTTATCAGTATTCAGTGGCGCAGTTAAAAAATATGAGCATGTTCGATATTGTGACGCTTCCGCGGGAACATACCGCGGAGATGAAGAGTGAGCCGGCTCAGAACAAGCGGCATTTTTATTCGAAACATAAACAGGCCACCGGCACGGTGGTGGATGTTGAAGTATACAGCGCGCCGATCAATATCGGCGGCAAACAGTATTATTATTATATTGTGCATGATATTACCGACCGGATCAAGTCGGAACGTGAATTGATCACGGCTAAAGATACCGCCGAACACGCAAGCCGGGCGAAGAGCATGTTTCTGGCAAATATGAGCCATGAGATCCGCACTCCGATGAACGGCATTATCGGCATGACCGAGCTTGCTCTGTCCAAATCCAATGACGATGATCAGAAAGAGTATTTGAAACTTGTGCAGAAATCCGCCGAGTCGCTGCTGCGGGTGGTAAACGATATTCTCGACTATTCGAATATTGAGGCCGGGCAGATGAAGATGGAGAAGATGCCTTTTCATTTGCAGGAATGTCTCAAAGAAGTTATTGACCTGTTCCGGATCGGAGTCAAGCAGAAAGGGCTTGACATATCCCTGGAATACGATCCGAAAATTCCGCATAACGTGCTTGGCGACCCCGTCCGTATTCGTCAGGTGCTGGCCAACCTCATCGGCAACGCGGTGAAATTCAATCATATCTGCAAGATCAATGTAGCGGTGATGCTGAGAAGCATCGGCGACAAGAATATTGAAATTCTGTTCAAAGTAACTGATACCGGGATCGGGATCTCTAAAGACGAATTGAACAGCCTGTTCAGCGCGTTCACCCAGCTGGACAGTTCTTATTCGAAGCGCTATGGCGGCACCGGCCTGGGGCTGGCGATTACCAAGCAGCTGGTGGAGTTGATGGGCGGCAAGGTCTGGGTGGAAAGTATTAAAGACGTCGGGAGCAGTTTCTTTTTCATCGTGAAACTTGGCCTGCCGACTGATTCGGACAATAAAAAAGAGCAGACGGCAGTAGAAGGCGGACAAAAAAGTTCGGGAATCGGCGCCAATATTCTTTTAGCCGAGGATGACAAAACCAGCAATTATCTGGTAAAAGTTCTGCTGCAGAAGCGGAACCACAATGTGGTCGCGGTTTTCAACGGCGCGGAAGCTGTGGAAGCTTATAAAAATGGAAAATTCGACCTGGTGCTGATGGATATTCAGATGCCGGTAATGAACGGAC
>CAIMFA010000650.1 GCA_903840185.1 uncultured Lentisphaeria bacterium
ATAGTCGCACTCGATTATCATCTCATTCAATTCAAGATACCAATTATTTCAAGATTGATAAATTGACCTTGTTGACCCGCGACATAAGATGGCAAGCCCCATGATGTAGAATATAAATACAAACCAGGCAACTGCCTGGAAAGTTAAAACCATAACTTAGGAGATCAAGGAAATGAAAGCTTTTATGATCGTTGGCGCCTTGTTCGTAGCTGTTGCATTCGTAATAGGCAACTATATCATCGTTGACGGCGTTGTAACCGCCTACAAAAAAGCTGAAAGCAAAGATTAATTAGAAATCTTTTGGGAGGTAAAATTATGCAAAATGTCAAAGGAATATGGGGCCGTCGCCTGCCATTTCCGTTTAATCTTTTTCAACAGGGCAAATTAGCAACCTATCACCTCAAATGTAAAAGTTGCGCATGGGAAAAGACTTACCGGGTATTCAGCGGCACCGTCTGGTATGCGCCAGGCGTCACCCCGTCAGAAAATGTAGTAAAACAAAAAGGCTGCTTCCTGCAATTTGCCCGGAATGCAGCGCAAAAGTCAATAAATATAGACCGCCATGTTTAGATAAGGAGCAGGCCTTTTTTGAGCGTTGCAGCTTGTAAATAACCAGCCACGACAGAAAATGACGAGCCTGTAGATGTATAATGTAAAAGTAATAAGGTATAATTTGCAATACTGCAACTAAAATAAAAGAAACAATCATGAGCATCAAAATATATGAAAAAGTCATTACCGAGTTGGAAACACTGCGGCTGGCAGAACTCGCAGAAGCCGATTACGATCCGGCCAGGGTTGCCATTGTTGAACAGCGTCATGCAGAAGCAGTGAAGATAGCAAAAAGCCTTCAGGCAGAGATCACTGAAATATCTGGTTGATGTATTGCTTCCGAGGACGAAAGGAATGCAATTATAGTTGTTCAAGGTATCATAAAACGAGTTGAACAACTGCTCTCGGAGCCGGCTGACACTGCTGCAGCTATCAAAAAGTCTCGCATGTTTTATTCAAATGTGGCGATTGGTGTTGGAGTAGTTTGTGCCGTTGTTGGCGTTGCCTCATATATTGCCAGAAAGGCTGTCTGATCGGCAATCAGCCGCGACATAAAATGGCAGACCGTATAATGTAGAGTATTGATACGAAGCAGGCTGCCGCCTGCAATGCTTAACAACAGGTAAAGGAGAACGTTAATTATTAATTTACCCCGCAGCCGCAACCGCAACCGTTTCGTTAAAATCCAGACTAAAAGAAGATTGTTCAAACACAAACAAAGGAAGAATTAAAATGAATGACTTATGGAAAATCGCAATCGGAATCGTCGCCGGAGTAGCTGCCTGCAAAATTTACGATGACTACATGGAACAAAAAGAACTGGAAAGTTGTTGTCACTGTTCATCTGGCGGAACAAATGATGACTTGCCGGAAGACTGCATCGCCGGGCCGGAGTCATGCGACGCAAGCGCAGCCTGCGGCAATGAATTGGAAAACAAACCAGCCAACGCTTAATTTTTAACACAAGGAGTAATCAAAATGAACAGTTTATGGAAAGTCGCAATTGGAGCCGCTGTAGGTTATGCCGCTTACCGGATCGTGCAGAATTACATTGAAATAGATGCATCAATACGCGCCGCCGCTGAAGAAGGCGACGAGACTGAAGACGCGGATAACACCACGGCGGCAAGCACCGCCGCCTATGATGATCCGGAACCCGCAACCACAACAACATGATTTTGCCGCCGGGAATTTGAATGGTACAGGAGAAACCATAATCTTTTGTCCACAAAACAAAAAGATACACAGAAGAACCGGGGAATGTCTCACGCGGAGAAATCCATGTCTACCACGAACCACACGAAAAGACAAGAAAAGGGAAAAGAAAACCGTAGTCAGCGGATATATGCGGTACAACCGCATATATCCGCTGACTTGTATTTCATCCTGTCCATCCTGTTTATCCCTGTTAAAATATTCAGCCGCGACGCAAAATGGCAGACCATTGCGAGTAAAATAATCAGCATAACCAAAATATCATGATGCCATATTTAAAAACGTCTGATATAAAAGGAGAAGGCTAAATGAAAACGCTGCAAATCACTGTTATGGTTATCGCAGTTGCGATGACGGCCGGTCTAAATCTCAATGCTGAAATTATTACCGGGAAAGATGGTACCAAATACGATGTGCTGAGTATTTGTAAAACCAACGCCATTGGAGTAGTGGCTAACACCACCGTCAATGAACGCGGCCAGAATATGGCATGGATACCGTATAATAATATGAATCCAACGGACCAGAAACGTTTCGGTTTTGATCAGGCGAAATATGATGCTTATATTCTAAAAATGGCCGGAGCGGACCAGTCTTCGGACAATGTCGCGGCAGAAACACCGCGGACTCCCGTTGCTGCTGGCACTGCCAGGCCGCAATATGTTATTCCGAAAACTACAACCAGGGAACAGTATCTGCAGCAGCAGATGCAGAATAACCCGATTCAAGGGAATCAGGCATCAGTCCAAGGCGTCAGCGGCGTATCGCCGGTAATCGCCGGCGGCGTTAATGCGCAAGCGGCGGCAGTTGCCACGCCCGCCACCTATGCCGGGCTCTCAACGCAGGAAGCCAAAGCATCCATGCCGGGAGCCGCTGTCGGAGTATCGCCGGCTGGAATCGGCATCAACACCCCGGTCGCCAATATCGGCATTTCCCCTTATGGCGTTGCCGTGAATACTCCGGTAACGAATGTTGGCGTTGCTAAAGATTATGTCGGTATTCAAACTCCGGTTGGCGGTATTGCGATAACTCCCGGCCCGGTACCGGAACCGGTGTACTATACGGTTGCACCGGCGTCAGTTGTGAATAATGTTCATGTCGTGCCAGTGGCTGGAGCGATTGTCCCGGCGCAAATCCACTTGGTCGGTATTCCGGTTGGTTCACCAGCGCCGGTAGTGGTGTATTCGCCGGTAGTTACCGCAGTGGATTGTCCGCAGCCGGTATATCCGGTGGTGAACGGAATTGTCGCAGGCCCGGTATATTCCAATCCGGTAGTAGCCGCGGGAACTGTTCAGCCGGTAATCAACTATTCGGGAGCGTACCTTGCATATATGTCTAATTGCGGCTATGGTTATTCCACTTACGGATGGTCGGCTAACTACGGCTGGCGTTATGGCTACGGTAATTATCCCTGCTATCGCGGCTGGGGCGGCGGTGGCTGGGGCGGCTGTTATTCCGGCGGCGGCTGGGGACGCCGTTGAGTTAATTATATCACTAGAGCTATCCATCACGCGGAGACGTGATCCGCCGGCGGAACTGGAAGGTATATTGGGGATATTTATGAAAACAATAATAATAATTGCATTGCTGGCAGTCAGCATAACCCTGCCGGCCTTTGAACTATGGGATATTGAACCGCGTCAGATCACCGTCCCGGCGCAATATCAGGATATTTATATGTTTCTAAGGCGGGTTGAAAGATTTCACGCGACCTGGTTTGTGCGCAGCGGCATCCGCATCATCGGTTACGGCGACCGCGATTATGATTTGTCCAATCCCGTAAATAAGAATGCCATGACGGAGAATATGGCGAACTGGCGGCTGCTGCGCAATATCAGGCTTATTGACAATTATCTGGATGCAGTCGTCGAAGTTCCGCTGAGCCGGCATCAGAAAGACGCGCTTATCTCTTATATTTACAGCACGTCCATTCCGGAATTCACCAACGGCAATATCCTCCGGATGCTGAATCAAAAGCGGGACTATGGTGATGTTTCCAATGAACTGCGCAAAGCGGTATTGCTTCCGGGGGATAAATCGCCGAATTCATGGCTAGCCTCCAGGCGGTCTCAGGAAATATCTTTATGGAGCAGATAAAAATGCAGAAATATACTGCTGTTTCAACATGAAGAGCGTGAAATAGCCACGACATAAAAATGGCAATGGGCTAAGGATATAATAATATGCATAAAGCAGGCAGTACCCTGCAAGGCAGAAAAGGAATAGTGAACCATGGAAAATGTTAAATCAAATGAGAAAAGAGCGGAAAAAGAGAGCAGGGGGGCGGTAATTTCATTTAGCGTCGTCGGCATATCCTTAATACTATTTTCATTTTATAAAACAGGACTGTCCGTGATTGCTGCGGGAATCGTCCTTTATCTAATATCAATATTACGTAAACGCGCAGCTAAGAAATATGCCTCGGAAAATTCTGATATAGAAATAACGCTTACTGCCGATTCAGAGGATAAGCATTAGCAGCAGAATGGATAAAAGGCATACAACTGTCTGCAAGTTAAAATATAACAGGGAGACCGAAATAATGAAAGCACTAACGGTCATCGGAATTTCAGTCGCGAGTATCGTATTGATGATCAACAATTAAGTTGTCGTTGAGGCATAGTCAAATTCCGCAAAGGACGCAGACATGCTCCATCAAAGGATTTCATGCTTTTTCCGGCGGGCGGTCTTCATCGCTGAATCTGCTTTTATTGACAAATTCCATGCGATGCGGAAAGAACGTCAAATCAACCAGGCCGGTCCGGCCGTTACGGTTTTTCTCGACTATCAGCAGGGCGTCGACACCGTTTCTCATGTCTTCCCTGGTCAATGATTTAGTTTTAGTTTCATCCCGGTCGCGGTGCAGAAAAGCGACAATGTCGGCATCCTGTTCGATCGCTCCGGATTCGCGCAGATGACTGAGTTTCGGTCTGGCGGACGCCCCGGCGGTCTTTTCAACTTCACGGTTCAGCTGCGCCAGTACCAGGATTGGAATCGAGAGGTCTTTGGCCAGTTTTTTGATTCCGCTGGAGATTTCCGCAACCTCCTGCTGGCGGTTTTCAGTTTTGTAGTCTGAATGCATCAACTGCAGATAGTCAACTACTATCAGCTCAATATTATGCATCATCTTCAGCCGGCGCGCTTTGGCCCGCAGCTCGGAAAGCGTCAGGCCGCCGGTAGGGTCAATAAAGACTTTAGTTTTTCTCAGCAGATCAATTGCCGGTGTCAATCTGGTAAACTCGGCAGGTTTAAACGATCCGTCGAATAATGATGTTTCGGAAATATTGGCTTCGGTGCAAAGCAGCCGGCGGGTGATTTGTTCGGCGGTCATTTCCAGACTGAAGAATGCCACCGCCCGCTGCTTGCCGCTCCGCATTGCCACATTGCGGATTAAATTCAGCGCCATCGAGGTTTTGCCGATGGAGGGGCGGGCGGCCAGCACAAACATTTCCCCGGGTTTCAATCCGATCACCAGTTTATCCAGATCAGGGTATCCTGTCGGAATGCCGATCTCAACTTCCTTTCTAAGCACTTTTTCGATGTACTTGAAGGTATCAATAACACTTTTGCGCAGTTCGATGATCTCTGACGTGGTATTGATGTTGCGGATATCATAGACTTTAGTCTCAATCTCATCCACCAGTTTCTTGACATCCGACTCGACATTGTAGCACTTAAACAATGATTCCGAGCAGACGTTAATCATTTTCCGCAGGATTGAAAATTCACGGACAATCTCACACCAGGTTTCGATGTTAACGGTAGTGGAGATTGAACCGTAAAGTTCCGCCAGGAACACTTCGCCGCCGATGTCTTCAAGCC
>CAIMFA010000651.1 GCA_903840185.1 uncultured Lentisphaeria bacterium
ATAAGATCATGCAGAAAGCACGACTGGCTGAAACGGTAGCAAAAATTAATCAAAAATCGGCAGTCAACGACTGAAAAAACAGTTAAAAAACGAAAGAGAGAAAATCAACAAAATTCTCTCACGGAATCAAGATATAATATATGTGTAGAAAATGTAAAGGTATTATATAATGCGGATAAAAGCTATGGACAATATATCTCAAATGAATAAACAAATATTAACTGACGCATTGCTTGCCAACCTAAACTGGTTTGAAAATTCAGGGATAATGGTTCCTGATAGCGGAATGTGGGGTGTCGCTGAACGCGTGGCGCTAAAGGGTAACAATTCCATGGAGAAAATATACAGCTCATTTCCCGCGTGGACTGAATTCGACTCCTATAGCGTCATTGAGCAGCGCCGCGCCGACTGCAATTTCGAAGCCGCACTGCTCTTTCTACTGGCTTCGGAGGTGTTAAAAGTAACGAAATATCGCGAAATTGCTGATAATATTCTGGATTTTCTGTATTTTCGCAGTGGCATGCTGAACCGATTTCCATCCGATAAAACTATGCATGGTTCCTGGTACTGGTCGCATATCAACAAATCCATTTGGTTTGACGATAACAGTTGGAGTTGTATCATTCCGCTGCTGATAAGTGAAAAATATCCGGAACTGGACCGAAAATATGAATTAAAAAAATGGGGATTGATTTTGGCGGACAGCATTGCGGCCGCATTCAAAACACATTTTCAGATTCAGGAAGGATTTCAGCCTGCTTGGAGCGGCAACCTGAAGTTGCCACATTGGGGATCATTGGTTTGCATGGCTTTGTCCAAAGCATACGCAGTTTTGCCAGATCCGGAGTACCGTGAAGTTATCGACCTGTATCAAACACATCTGGACGAAAGTAAAGACACATTCATTGCCAGTGAGCAGGCATATGCAATGCTTGGAAGCTCTTGCTGCTATTCCGCACTCAAAGACGATAAATTCAAGCAAATAGCGGAATTTTTTGGCGACAAGCTGATTAAACGGATGGATCAGGATACCGGGAATCTACCGGCAGAACACTATGAAGCGCCTACTGGAACAAACTTAGTAGATACTATTTATACTGTAAACTGGGCGTTACTTGGATTCCATAATCTCCATGCCGCCAGCGGCAAGGATGAATATCGCGATGCTTTCCTTAAAATTCTGAAACTGCTGGTCAGAATTCAAGACAAATCTTCAGAAAAACATGTCCGCGGCTGTTGGAGAGGGATGTATGATCTGGAAGTCGATGCCTGGGGCGGCGGTGACTGCTATGAGGGAGGCGCAAACAGTATATATACAGGCTGGACCAATGCTCCGATAGCGTTTTGTATTGTACTGGAACTATTAAGAGATTCAATAAATAACAGGCCTGAATGATTTCACATGATTATATCGTCTATGAAGTCAATATATTTAAAAGCTCAGTAAATGAATTGATTTTACCAAATAATTACACAAAAATGCAAAATGCCAACTTCGGACTCTGAAATATTTCAAGTTTTGCAATTGGCCCATAAGGAGAGATAGTTGAAAATTACCGGAACATTTTTGGACGAGATCAGCCATGACATCCCGCATCAGAACTGGGGTGAAAAAGAATGGGATAAGGATTTCG
>CAIMFA010000652.1 GCA_903840185.1 uncultured Lentisphaeria bacterium
AGTCTAGTCAAGGGTTGTAGTGATATTGTGTATCTTTAGGCTTTTTGTGGGGCGCTTTACTTGGAGTCTTTTTGCTGAGTTCCAGAGCCCTCTTTAAATCCTTGACTGATGACAACGAGAATCCAGTTTCCAAGGCAATCTGAGGACCATTCTTCCCTAGCGCTAAAAGTTTATTAACGATACTTTTCTTTTTGCTTCTGGTTAGTCCAGTTTCTACAGAATGCCACACGGGGCATGACGCAAATGGGTTGATTGTCATGGAGAATTTTTTTTCCTGTTTTTCCAATGCCTTACATGTTTGTTCTATTTCTATAGACATTGTGACATCAGACGGAGCAACAGATTTTATTTTATTAACATGAATGCAATTGTTGATTCGCACGGAGTTTAGCAAACGATTTGAGCTTCTATCATCAACTCGCCCTGGTGGAATAATCCAGATGGCATATCCTTCAAATTGCATTGTCATAAGCCAATCGTTGAGTTTGTTAACTTCTGAAGGATTACAGAATAATGATTGAAAGGCAAGCAGATGGTCCAAAACGATCAACGATATGTTAACTCCTTTCTGGCGCAGCAAATGAAGTTGCCGATTGGTATATGCAATCCAGTCGTCAATCTTGAAATTACTGTCCTGGCTGGCCGCACTAATGCCCCAGAATTGGTTATAGCGAATCTTTTTCCCAATGGGTGAATCAACAGTCAGTCCTTTAGGGGGTGCTGGATATGGCTGAGCCTGCAAATCTCCAAGCAAAGCTGATACCCCTTGCGGAATGTGAGAAAACTGATCGGGTGGAATGTGCTTTTCTAATATTTCTTTATTGCCTTTAGCGTGCGTTTTAAAATGAATTGACATGGTTTGCCAGAGAGACCTTTCAGGCTGCTCTCCTAATATATACAAAACTCCCCTGGGAGCAGGGGCTCGCCATTGCTTAAACAGTCCGCTTCCCTGAGATATGGCCCATGACATTGCCGTCGTTAAAACCGTATTGTTGGATAATGGCGCACCCAGAAATAAGGTGATTTCCCGAGGCATAATAATGGGAGTCAAAAGAGCAGAGGAGATTGGGTTTGCTTGAAATAGCGTCAGCAACTTGTATTCAGATGTGCGCGGCTTGGCTTTTGTTTCAAAACAAAGAGCATGCTTGGTCACGATACGGGGAGTTCCCAGAAAGTATCCAATACTCGAAGTTATAGGCACGTCATTTAGGAATGAAACCAATTTCAACAGCACATTCTCTTGTGCAAATTTCTCTACGACTTTTAAGGTATTCCGGTAAGTTTCCTGAATTGATAACCCGGAATGATTAAAGACCAAATAATAAACATTTCGCCCTTTAAAATGATTTATATCTAATTTGCACAAACCTTCGATTCCATCCAGCCAAGATACAAAGACAATATCCAAACCCAACAACTCCCGTATTTTCAACTGATTCGAATATGCAGTTTTGATTGAATCGGTAAGTATAACAGAAGTACTCTTCTTCCTTTTAAGAATTTCATAGTTATATATTATTTGCTCGTCAAATGGAATGTAAAGATAATGCCACGAATTGCAATGATATAAGTGACTAATCGGAAGCAATCTTTTATCTGCAAGAGAATCTACCGCTCCCAATCGTCCAACAACAAAAGAATTGGTAGAATCGTAAAATGGCAACTCTGAATAATAGCATTTAGTAGGAATGGCTGGCAACCGAGAAACATATGGCGAATTTGGATGAATGTCGTCCCAAAAACCATCTGATACCGGAAATATCATTAACAATTTCTTCTCAGCTTCTCCGATAGATAATTTGTGAATTCTTGCATAGAATTCTATCAGAGGAACAGAAACGTAATTAGCATCTGCGGTCGCTCGGAATAATTTCCCATTTATGTAGATATGACTCCAGTCTTTGATCATGTATTCATTATGATCACTGCCTTTAAAATTCTCTCCTTGCCTGGTGTTTGGGAGCCATTTTGCAAGAGCTACTTCGTCAAAAAGAGTACACGCCAATTTTAATTCAAGTTTGCAGCGGCGTATCATTAGATTTTCTGAATCTGAGTTTCTAGGCGCAGCAGCGGCGCTGCCGTCAAAGTTATGACGAAGATATAGTAAAACAAAATCATCTATGTCTTCCATGGTACAGTATCCCAAGGCTAATTGGAGTATTAAGAGAATATTTATTAAGTTACAATAAGTTATACTAAGTTATAATAAAATCAACTGTAAAATGGTTTTAATGACGATTATTCTGATGTATAATTTGATGTAAAAGCGGGGTGCGAATGGCAAGCGGTTGGCGATTTATTTGATAAACATGATCCTCTGCTTCATGTAAATGCATTGAAATTTTGCTGTCTAAAATGTTGGAATCCTGACAAGTTAAGACTTTCTGATCCGTGAAAAAAATGTTGTTGGGTTTTCAGCCGCTGGACTGGATTGGCGTTAGCATCTCATAGACCATCTGCAACTCTGTTCCTGGGTATATGAACTTCGTTTCATTTAAATGAACGAGCATTGCCTCTGCCATTTTGTTCAATCGCGTTTCCGCCAGCGGATGCAGTACGACCCGCAGTTTCTTGCACCCCGTATTGGGATGCAGGTTGACGGTCGTATTGAACATGGCCTTGACCATTGAACGAGCATCTTCCGGACTCGACAGCTCAGTCCCCGCCATGGCAGATATAGCTGTTTCCGCGCGGTATGCGATCATACGCACGGTGTCGAGAGCGAGTTTTCTGGTTGGATTCAGCCGTTCGAACTTTTGTTCTGCCGGCAGTTCGTCAAAAGTGATGTTTCGGTTTTTTCTTCGCGTCGTGCGTATTTCGTCCAGCGTGTTTTTAATATCAGCAATCATACCTGCGATTCCCGATTCTTTCTCTATCCACTTCTCCATCCGGCCCAGTTCCATGTCCTTGAACTCCAGTGTCAGATCTGCCAGACGGCCATTCTCCACTGCGATTTTTCCTCGTAGGGTTCTACACTCGCCGTCAAGCGTCCTCAATGCAGGATTTACCACAGGGATGCGGACAGTTGTTGGCGTGTAGGAACCGGAGTCGCCTTTCAGACGGTGACGCCGGACTGCGGCTCGAACCGTGTTCTCGTGGACACGCAACGCAGCAGCTATCCGGGGCTGAGGCACTCCGCCGTGCAAATGCAGAAAACCCATCATTTTCATGAGAACCCTTGATTTTTCTGTTTCAGGAGGGTATTTTATTATATAAATAAGCTCAAATGTACGGGCTATTAAGTGGTGTCATTTTGGTGCCATTTCAGCCTTTAAAATGAGTAAAAAGGCCTAAAAGTGACATTTATTTGGAGTTGGTTTTCTAGGCAATGAATTAGCCATATTTCGCAGTTCTGAGCTCGATGTACCTTGATTAAAGGCAAATCTGAGCGCAAACCAGAAATGGCAAAGGCAGACCCATCGCCCACCATCTTTTCCACGTCTACTATATTAAACAGTTCCGGCATTGTTCGATCACCCGCATTACTTCACGCGTCTCGGCAACCGGAACGAACGGCGTGGAATCTGCCGCATAATAATCGTAACATTTGGCATAAAAATCCAGCGGCGGGAAATCGGACTGCCGGAGTATTTGCGTTTTCCAGGGAATAACTTCGACACTGCCATAGACACGGTTTACCGCCGCCATGCCGTTCTGCGGTTTTATTTCAGGCATTTCTCCTGGAATAAAGTATTTAAGCTCCCATGCCGTTTCTGCCGGATTAAAAACCGCGGTACCGCAATTTCCGCCGATAAACCATGGTTGAATTGGCTGCCCGGTCGCCATATTGATGTCCAGATCAAAGATAACGTTATTTTTCGCGGTGAAAATTGCTTTTACCATATCTTCGGCATCGCCGGAAGTTACGAGTGTGCGCAGTTCACAAAACATTCTGCTGAAACCGGCGTTGTTCAGATATAAAAACTGATCAATATAATGAGCTCCATAATTATTTAACATGCCGCCGCCGTTCTTCCGGAACGCCTGCCAGTCAGACCGCCGGTCGAAATTTGATATCGCGTGCTTGACCATGTATATTTCGCCCAGTAATCCGCTTTCCAGTATCCATTTGATCGCGGCGGTTTCGGAGGTTCCCCGGTGCGGCTGGTAAACCATCAGTTTGCGGCCGGACTGGTTCATTGCCGCAAGAATTTCATCCGTATCCTGAAGCGAAAGCGCCAGCGGCTTGTCGCAGAAAACGTCACATTCATGCTCGAACGCCTCCAGTATCTGGGATTTATGAAAGGCGGTCGGCGAAGCGATTACCACCAGATCCGGTTTATGCGCGGCATACATTTCTTCTGTCGCTGCATAGCAGGCCGCGACTTTAAATTCCCCGGCGGCTTCAAGCCGTCTTTCCATCAGCGGGTCTACCACCGCGATCAACTCAAATCCGTCATGTTTAATTATTGCCTGTATGTGATACTGCCAGGCGATCCGGCCAAGCCCCAGCACCGCGGTTCTTAATACTTGTCTGCTCATATAATTTCCTGTTTTAAAAACCAACCATAAAGTTGCTATTAATAACAATAATATCGCTGAAATACAAAAATTCAATAGTGGTAAAATTATAAAAGCCTGCGATAATAAAATTTTTATAATCTTTTAAAATATTGTCTTGACAAAATAATGAAGAGGTTGTATACTCATAATCAGAACAATTGTTATGATAATGTAATGATTATTTGGTATTGAACGGCTGCGACTGAATCAGCGCCTAAAAACGAAGTAAAAGAAGGAGGAAGGTAAAATGCGTGAGTCAGAATTTTTTATGAGAACAGGCTGTATTAAAAGAAGCCGGGAAAGCAATTTTACATTGATTGAATTGCTGATAGTGGTGGCGATCATAGCAATCCTCGCCGCCATGCTGCTGCCGGCCTTGAACAAGGCCAGGGATAAGGCTCATGACATTGCGTGCAGGAATAATCTTAAACAGATTGGTATGGGATTGGCATCTTATGCCTTAGACTGTAACGGTTATATGCCGCCTGTATCGTCGTCATTGGGTTATTGGTATGGGCAACTCGGCAAATATATCGGAACGACGCCAGTCGGGTACAGAGTATGCAAGGTAATGCTTTGTCCTGTCGGCATCAAAGAGTATGGCGCTCCCGGAGCAACGGCGGTATCCAGAACGTATATGGCCAGTGATGCTTTACGCGGCAAAGGTCCCAATTGGGCGCTTCCGGCGAAAGAGATCAGAAAAGGCGCGTCTTCAGTAGTCTATGCGATTGACGGCATCAAGGATCCCACTTGTGCAGCAACCAGTTTTTACTCATATAGCGGACAAGGGTGGACTGGTAGTATAATTACGATGGGAATAAGCTACCGCCATATGAATAATGCCAACGCTCTTTTCGCCGACATGCATATTGACGTGGCGACCCGCAACAAGCCTGTTACGCAGGCAATGTGGCAGGGACCGCAGTATAATCAGTAAAAATGCAATTCCATAACCATAATTGATTGCTGGTGGTGATGATATGGCTGTATTTCCCTTCTATGAATATCTAAAGAAATATGAAGCGCTGGAATATTTCCCTCTGGACCAGGGGGGACGGCTGGTGCAAATGGAACTGGTTAAGTCGGAGCGCGACCTGGAAACCATTAATTTCATTCGTTCCGGTAAACTGGAACGCCTCTGGGGTGATCCCGTTGACTGGGAACTTTATGAGAATACTGTACCGCGGGAACTGGAAAAACACGTCTGGCTTCATCGCTGGTATTTTCTGCTTAGTTTTGCCCGGCAGTATTTCCTTACCGGAAATAAATCGTATTTGAATGAACTTATGGTTTTCTGCCGCGGCTGGTTTGATGGCAACCCGCTGCCGCAGGACTTTCAAGTTTACTTCAGTTCCGGGAAGTACACCTGGAAAGATATGCAGGTGGCATGGCGGACCATCGTCATTACGATGTGTTATTATTTAGGAGAAGACGGTTTTTCGGCGGCGGAAAAAATTGAAATTAAAGGCTGGCTGGGAAACCACACGTCGATCCTGCTGGCGTATTTTGGATGCCAGAAATTTCGCGATGCGGATAACCACCAGGCGCACGGCGGACTGGCCATGCTGGCGGCTGGAATACTGTTTCCCGATATGGCTGATGCGGACAGGCTCGCGGAAAAAGGACTTGCCATATTGACGCATCATCTTGAACATGCTTTTTTCAGAGATGGAAATTCCGTCGAATTATCCCCCGGATATTACCCGTTTATTGTTTCCATTTTTCGTGACGCCTTTCTGATTGGCAGAGCAAACGGGCTGGCGCTTGATTCCGCCTGGACGAAGCGCCTGTCTCAATGCCGCCGTTTTATGCGTCAGGCCCGGCAGCCTGACGGCACAATGCCGCCGGTAAATGACTCCACAGAAATGCCGTGCGGCAGCAGTATTGAAATCCTGGCGGAGTTATCGCCTGACGGCGACAATGCAGACGACGACGGATCGACTTGCTTCTTCCATTCGCATCAGGCGGCAATGCGCAACCGGCATGGCGGGTATCTGTTCCTCGACGCCGGCCGGGAGATATTGTGGCACGGACATGCCGGAAAACTCGGCTTTCATTTATGGTGGAACGGAGTTCCGCTCCTCGGCGACTCCGGCGTCTGCAATTACGATAATTCACTGCGGCGGACGTGGTACATTTCCGCACCAGCGCATAATACAGTTATCATTGACGGCAGGAATGATTTTGACAAGAGCGCAACGCCGGCGTCTGAAAGCGGCTCCGGCGCGAAAATCATTCACTGGCAGAGTGGAAAAGATTTTGATTATGCCGTGATGGAACACCTGGGATGGGAACGGATGGGCATTCCGGTG
>CAIMFA010000653.1 GCA_903840185.1 uncultured Lentisphaeria bacterium
TTCCGCTCCTCCTTCCGGCGATATTCATATCGCCTGTCAGTCGGATCGAAAAAATCCAATTTACAATCCTATTCATCTAAAGTTGAATTTTCAACCGCGCAGAGTATAATTTCGTGTCCGTTGTCGGAACATTTGACGGTTTGAACAAAGCAGTTGCCCATTGCCAGATCCATCATGCCGTCATCAACCTTGTCTCTCACCGCCCGCCGTCCCAGTTCGACGGCTTCGGCAAATGCAGGAAACTGTTTCAGATAAACATAAAACGTATCTTCGGCGATGCCCAGTTCCCGCGCAATCCGGGTGTTATTCAAGCCTTTAGCCGCACCTTCCCCTGCCCGTTCCGGAAAACTTTCATCATACTTCAATTTACTCATGATCATTTCTCCTGTTTTGTCTTAAATTTTTATAACTTTAGAATTATTAGCACTAAAAACATACCGATTCATCGTGTATCTACATATAGTAATTTTGTCAATATAAATGTCGTTAAAAGATTAATCATTAACGATTTAAGCTAATTATATCTTGTAAATAAAATATAATCAGCGGGAAAACACCCCCGGGAGCGCCGGTCGCCTGACCGGCTTTATTGCTTTTCTATGATTGCGCAGCAATCCCTGGAGTGCGGCGCTCCCGTGCCGCTTTGGATATGGTATGACGTCAAGAATATTCAGCCAGTACCGGGGATGGAATAATCAGAGCAGAACCAAAGCGGCGCAGGGTCGCCGCACTCGAAAGTCAGGCTTTGCCTGACGAAAGCCGGAATTTAGCAGCCGTTTAAACCGTATGGAACGATAAAATATCGGCTGTTGTATTTTTTACTTGGACATTGGATATTCTCCCGCCTCGCGGGATCCCGCAGGGCGGGACGGGATATTGGATATTGAGTATTTGGCTGTTCTGTTGGATATTGGATATTCTCCGGCAGGACTGGATATTGGATATTAAAACAAACGCTTTATTGTTTTTCCGCCCCCCGGACGGCTTGACTTTTTTGAAAATCAGGCTAATGTAAAATTGTATTTTGAATTAGCCAGAAAAGGAGTTATCATGTTTATAAAGCGTAATCTTGAGGCTGCGTTCAAAGCCGCCAATGCATCTTTCTCCATTCTGCTGCTTACAGGAGCCAGGCAAGTCGGCAAAACGACATTTTTGCGGCATATCGCGGAGAAAAACCGTAAATTTGTGTCTTTGGACAACCTTGATTACCGCATGATGGCAAAGAATGATCCCCGGCTTTTTTTGAGTAATTTTCCCCCGCCGGTAATAATTGACGAAATACAATACGCCCCTGAACTGCTGCCGTATATAAAAATGATGGTTGATGAAACCGGATTTAAAAATTCACCGGACAGCAACGGCATGTTCTGGCTGACCGGATCACAGCAGTTCCAGTTGATGAAAGGCGTTACCGAGTCTCTTGCCGGACGGGTTGCCATATTCAATTTGCTGGGTTTGTCCAACCATGAACTGGCAGGACAACGCAATCAGCCGTTTCTGCCGGAAACTTTTTCAAGCGAAGGAATGACGCTGATTGAAGCGCCTGAGTTTTTCCGCCGGATATGGCGCGGTTCTTTTCCAGGCAACATAACCCGCGGAGACGGGGACTGGCAGATTTTTTATGACTCGTATGTTCAGACTTATGTTGAACGCGATGTCCGTGATTTAACCCAGGTCGGCGACCTGGGACGGTTCCATAGCTTCCTCAAAGCGGCGGCGGCCAGAACCGGGCAACTGCTTAATTATTCCAGCCTGGCGCGCGATGCGGATATTTCGCAGCCCACGGCGAAAAGCTGGATGAGCATTCTTGCGACTTCCGGTCTGGTTTATCTGCTCTATCCCTACTATAAAAATCTTAACAAGCGCATGATTAGCACACCGAAATTATACTTTCTGGACACCGGGCTCGCTGCGTATCTGACCAGCTGGAACACCCCGCAAGTTCTTTCCGACGGAGCCATGAGCGGCGCTTTTTTTGAAACCTGGTGCATTGCCGAACTTCTGAAAAGTTATCTGCATTCCGGCAGGCAGGCCCCGTTTTTTTATTACCGCGACAAGGAAATGCAGGAAATCGACCTGCTGATCGAAGATAACGGCACATTGCATCCGGTTGAGTTCAAGAAATCCGCCAACCTCAGGAAAAGTGATGTCGCAACATTCGCCGTACTGGATAAATTCAAGATGCCGGTCGGAAACGGCGCACTGATAAGCCTGAGCCCGGAAAATATGATGATTACCGGAAAATGCGCCGCCATCCCCGCTCCATTGCTGTAAATTACCGGATTCGCCACGAATTTTCAGTTGAGACCGGGAATGGAGCAATCAGAGCAGAACCCAAGCGGCGCAGGGTCGCCGCACTCCAAAGTCAGGCCCAGCCTGACGAAAGGCAGAACTTAGCAGCCGTTAAAGCCAGCGTAACCAATAATGAAGGGAAATATCGGTTCTGCTTTTTTTGCTTGGATATTGGATATTCTTTGTTGGATATTGGATATTGAGTATTGATTATTGGGCTGTTCTGTTGGATATTGGGTATTCTCCGGCTTTGCTGGATCCGGCAGGGCGGGACGGGATATTGGATATTCAGCTAACGCATTTATTATGAAAGTTAAATCTGCCATCAGCTTCGTGCCTTTGTGACTTTGTGTCTTTGTGCGAGAATACGTTCCCCGGAAATGCCCAGTTACAAGCGCAGAAATAAGTGAAGCGCTTCGTAACGGTAATTAGGCATCGAGCTACTGAAGGTGCGATTGGTGTCGGAATTCGTCAACGCTAAAATTTCTGCTAAAATTTCTGCTAAAATTTAAAATTTATTTTAAGTCTTTTTTATTTCCACCTATTGCTTTTTCGGGGATATGTTTGTATAATATTAGTACAACGTTGTACTAGATGATAATGTATGTTATTTAGGACTAGAGCATAATGGTCACAATAAAAGATATAGCAAAAGAAGCGAATGTCAGTTACTCCGCAGTTTCAATCGTGCTGGGTGAAAGAAGCAAACCAGGCAGCATCGGGAAAGAAACTCGCGAAAGGATCAAAGATATTGCCGCCAGAATGGGATACAGCCGCAACGCCGTTGCCACCAATATGCGCAGCGGCAAAACTAAGGTTATCGCATTTATTTCAAACGATATTTCCTGGGAGTATACATCAAAAGTACTTGAAGGCGTAGCAGCAGCAATTGACAGGAATCAATTCTTTCTGAAACTGATTGCTTTTCAAAACGACGAGCATTTAAAAATTTCTATAGAACGCTTGTTGGAACAGCGTCCTTCAGGTTTAATTCTGCGCGGGATATCTGCCGCACATTCAGAATCTTTATCAAATATTGCGAAGTCGCATGACATACCAATCGCGTATGTTGATAGCTATCCAGAAAAGCCGGGAACGGTCAACGTGTTTTCAGATGATAAAGCCGGGATGGCGTCCATGGTAGAGTATTTGTACTCTCTCGGACATCGGCAGATTGCGCATATCTCCAATGTTTTGAGTCCCGGATATTCGGTCAGGCGCTATCAGGGATTCTGTCAGGGATTGAAGAGGCATGGAATAGTGATTGACAATTCATTATTTTTTGAAGGAGTTCTCCAGACACATCCGGAGGAATTTAACGCTTTTATTCAAAAAATAGTTTCCGGCGAGCTTCAGGCGACGGCTATTACCGCCAGTACAGACTTTCATGCGCTGACGGCGATGACTATGATTCAGGCACTAGGGAAAAAAGTTCCCAATGACATCTCAATAACCGGTTATGCCGACATGTCGTTTTGCCAAAGTAGCTTTCCAACTCTGACCACAGTCAGGCAGTCGTTTGAAAAAATGGGCATAGCGGTTGCAGATGAATTAATAAAGGCGATCCGTGGCGAGAAATTCGAATCAAACATACAGGTGCCGTCAGAACTGGTGATTAGAGATTCCAGTGGAAAACCGAGAGGAAAAAGCTAAAATCATGCCCGTCAGACTACTGGATAAATGATAAAGATAAAAACCTTAACCTTGGTGAAAAATGAGTAATGCATGCATAGAGACGAATGTGAACACGATAAAGAAATTTAATGACGGCCGCGACTGGTTTTTCGAAAAGCGCTTCGGCTTGTTTATGCACTGGGGACTTTACGCGGTCAACGGCTGGCACGAA
>CAIMFA010000654.1 GCA_903840185.1 uncultured Lentisphaeria bacterium
ACTCCTTTCCCAGGGCTTCACACGTTTCGTTACCTCCTCGTGTGCCTGGTTCTGTTCCGAACTGCTGGTTAGGCTTTGTTCGCGCCGGATTGGCCGGCTTGTCTACATTAGCTTTCCTTGGCGCACACAATCTGGACACCCCTGTGCAGAATGTTTTGCCGGTTCCGTTTTTCCTAAAAAACTTTAGCCCTTTAGAACTTCCCCTTTGCCGTTTTGGACACCCTGCTTTAGCAAAATGTTTTTGGCTCCAAACTTCTGTTCTCATGGCTACCATTCTGACTTCTGACTCCTGTCTCCTGACTTCTGTCCTTTTATACATATAGTGATTTTGTCAACCAGAAATTGAGGAATGCACCCAAAAAGCATTATTCAGGCTCATGCCTGGATTTGCAAGTAAAACGATTCCGCATATAGTAATGCCTGTCATTGAATAATGATTTTTGATTAAGAGGAGAAACGTTTATGGACAAATATGAGTCAATCCTTTCAGCGGAGCCATGTCCGGATTTGCTGCTGCCGCGCGGCTGGTTCCTGCCGGTCTGCGTTTTGCTGGTTATCGCAATGGATTTTTTCTTTTACGGTGAGACTGTCGGCTGGACGGCGGCATTTTACCTGGGATTGCTGACGGCGGCCTGTCTGCCGGGGAATCCCGGCCTGTTTAAAACCAGACCGCTGCTGGCGGCTTCGGCTTTTCTGCTGGCATCACTCATCGGAGTGCTGATAGACCCGGATATCCTGTCCTGTTCGCTGGCTTTACTGGCGCTGGTGTTATTCCGCATGATCATTCAAACCGGCTGGCAGGCCGACTGGAACTGGTGGCTGCCGCGCCTTGTCCACTTCGGTTTGTACGGATGCGTGCAGTGGCTGCTGGACGCCAGACACGCCAGCACCGGCGGACACAACGTTCAGAAACGGCTTGTCCGGACATTTATATTCTGGATTGTCCCGCTGATTTTGTCGCTGGTCTTCATCGCGCTGTTTTCCGCCGCCAATCCGCTGATCGAGCAGTGGGTCGGGAACTTTATTAAACAACTGGCCAATATTGACTTTCCGGAGCCGGGACGTTTCATGCTCTGGCTGCTGACCGCATGCTGGGTTTGGGCGCTGCTGCGGATGGCGCTCGGGCTCGGACGCTCCGCGGATGGAACATCTTCATTTTCGCTGCAGAAGACTTTTTCGCTCGAATTCAGTCCGCTGATGCTGATAGCCGGCCGGTGGAACTACAGCTCCATCGCGCCGGTAGTCACCCGCTGCCTGATTCTGTTCAACCTGATTTTCCTGGTTCAGAATTTTCTGGATATTGAATATCTATGGGGCGGCGTTGGACTGCCTGCCGGAATGACCTACGCGGCTTATGCTCATCGCGGTGCCTATCCGCTGATTGCCACGGCGCTGCTGGCCGGAGGTTTCGTGCTGATCTGTTTTGCCGGAAACACTGATGCCGGGGAATGGCGCTGGCCCAGAATACTGGTGGCCGTCTGGCTGGGGCAGAATATTTTTCTGGTCATGTCCGCCATTCTGCGGCTGATCAAGTACGTCAATATCTACAGTCTTTCGGAATTGCGGGTGGCCGCGGCGGTATGGATGGCGCTGGTCGCCGCCGGTCTGGTGCTGATCCTGTTCCGGCTGCTGCTGCGCCAGAGCAATAAATGGCTGATCAACGCCAATCTGGTCGTGCTGCTGTCCGTCCTGCTCGGCTGCTGTTTCGCCGATATTCGCGGCTTTATCGCCAGTTATAATGTTCTCCACTGCCGTGAAACCGCCCCGGATGCCGAAGCCGGGCAGACTAGAGCGCCGCTTGACTTGAAGTATCTCCGGGAATTAGGCGTTCCCGCCCTGCCAGCGCTGCAATATCTGCGCCGGAATTATGCCGATAAGTTCGGTACGGACAGAATGTCTGCGGATATGGAATTACAGCGCGTAAATTCCAGGTTTGAACGAAAACCGGCGCAAATTCCGGCAGTGCCGGCTTTGTCCGGACGCGAATTGATCGCGAAGTATGAGAGTGAACTGACGGCGCAGCTCCAGAGCGAGTTAAGCAACTGGCGCGGCTGGACCTGGCGACGGCATTGCATAGCGCGGCAAGTGGAAAAAAAATAACCGAGGATTAGTAAATGTTCAGGTTAATAATTGTATCAATTATATTGTTCGCAAATAACTGTCTGGCGGAGTCGCCGAATACTGGTACGGCGGCTCTGCCTGCGGAGTTGTACGGGTATAAATATGCAAAACAGTTGCCTAAAGTGGAATTCGTAAAAAAAGAAATGACTTCTCGTGAAGCATTAAAAATACTTGGGGAATATACCAGTGCTGGCATTCCTTGGGGAGGAGATGTTTATTCAGAAGGAGTAGATATTAAAAAAGGCCAAAGAGGAGATTTTAATTATTATAGTTCTGATGGATCCAAATTACGATTTTTGAAATGTTCTGTCTCTTTTTATAAATTTATTAAATCTCCTGATGAAAAATACTGTGAAGTTTTTCCCAAAGACTCAGGTGACTGGCTAGTCGAAAAAAACGATTATGCTTATTATACTGAAGAAGAGGCAAAGTCAATATATGAGAAAAATCTGGTTACGCGTGCTAGCGCTGAAGCCGCATACCGAGAGAGAATGAGAAAAATGCCAAAATACTTTAAGTACAATCGTTTGCTAAATAATTTATACTATTATGCTCTGGTTGACCAGTTTCCAGATGTAGATAAGCTTAAGACTGGGATTTCTGCGGAGGAAGCTTTAAAAATAATCGGATTTAACGCGATGGGTACTGGCGGCTATCCTGACAAGATTGCAAAATTTGATGAAAAGTATTTTCGCTATGACATAGGAAAGTGGGTTCTATGTAAACTGGAAAATGGAAAACCATGTTTTATGAATTTGGACATTCTTTTTTTGAGAAAGAGAGTTTCTGAAGAAAATTATGAAACTTATGGGAGTCCGTTTGATTATTTCAAATGTCAAGGCTGGTATGTCGGCGGAGTAAAAGTATCTTCCCCGTCCGAAGCCTCTGTAAAAGAGGAATTTGAGAAAAATAACGCAAAGAATACAACTCACGGAGATTGATAATCGAAATGGAAAATGTCGTACCTGATACAAACGAACCCGCTTCTTTGAAGACAAGAGATTATTACATTATCCTTGGACTTTTTCTGGGACTTCTTGGTATTCATAACTTTTATGCCGGACGTTACAAAACAGCTTTTATACAGGCATTGGTTACGTTCTGCCTGTTCTGGACAGGGGTGGAGATATTCGTTGTTTATATCTGGGTCATTTTTGAAATATTCATGGTCAGTCGCGACGGACGCAGGAATTTGATGCTTGAAAAATCATCAACGTTGAGGATCGTCGTTGGCGGCTTAATGGTGTTTCCTGGAATCTTCATCGTAATGCTTGCAACTTGGCTGGGTTTAGCGATGTGGAGCAATGCGCATCCGGAAATTGGTGAAAATGTCGCAAAAGTAAGCTGGCTGCCGGCATCCGCCGGCAATGTTTCGTTTTATAAAACTGACTCCTGGATGGCGTTCGAATTTGATATTAGTGAATACGAGTTCCGCAAATGGGCGACGCGCTGGACATTGAAAGAGATTGTCAAAGAAGAGAAGATATGCAGATACAGTTATCGGAAATTTTGTCAGGAAAAGCATCCTGGTAACACCGAAGAAGAGCTAAAGGATTATATGAATGCGGAAAAAAAACATTATGCGGTGGTGAGTAAAGGACTGTATGACTCCAGGCGGCATGATAACGGCGGCGGATATAATGTCGTTTTCGACCGGAATAAACAGCGGGCTTATTTTCAATCCAGTCCAAGATAACCGATAATTGCTACTCACTATCCAGCTTGTGCGAAGATATATCTTTTCGCGAGAGTATGTATTCTATATTTATAAAAAAATTAAATATCTATTGGAAATGAATTAATAATGATGTATTATTAAGATATAACGTAATTAAATAGTGTAATATAGTTATTATGAAACATTTTGACAAAGAACAGCGCAATCAGATGCCGGAAGAATTTAGAGATCATTTGCTGGAGTCGCTGCTGGAGATGTTGTGGCGGCAATGGTCGGCGCTGGGTGTCAGCGGTTATGGCGAAACGCAGAATTCTGTAGTTGTTGATCCCGAAGCGCTGCTGATTTTCAGTTGTTCGATCTGCCGTTACGACTCGCGGCTGTTTGATGCTATGCTCGACTGGCTGGACAAGAATGAACGTTTCATCAATATCCAAAGATTGCGGACCATGGTCAGCAAGGAAAAGTTTGCGGCCTCCGGCATTCTGGCCGCCGTTGCGGCATGCATGGCGGAAAAAAATCTGACCCTGAAATGGCGGCGGCTGGCTGATGCCGCCGGACGGATTGCGGATAAAGACGGCACCGGTTTATTTTTTCTAAAGAATGGCAATCCTGTGCCGGTTCCGGGCAGTGAAGATACGATTTTCCGGGCATACGGATATCTGCGCAGCCCGGTGGAAAACCGCAACCGGGCAATCGCCTTTCCGCCATACTCGCCGGCAGTACTGCGCCTGCAAATCCGCGCGTTGTTCGGCATCGGCGCCAAAAGCGAGGCGCTGCTTTATCTGCTTCTCAATGAAAAAGGTTCGATTCAGAATATTGCTTCAGATACCTTTTACTCCTGGCGTTCCATTCAGGACGCGTTGTTCGAAATGGGACATTCCGGCCTGCTTTACTTTCCGGAAAGCAAGCGCGGGCGGTTTTACCGGCTGGACGGTAAACCATGGCTTGATATTCTGCTGCGCGGACATCAGAATCCGATTAAATGGATCTGCTGGCCGCCGCTGTTCCGGGCGCTGGAATTGATATGGGAGAAATTCAATAATCCTGAATTTATTGCAGCATCGCCGCTGGCGCAGGCCGCCGAATTGCGGGAGCTCGTGCGGACGGATATCGCCGTCCGGCTGGAGCAGGCCGGACTGGGGAGTATGATTCCCAATTGCGGGGCAGGCGCGGAAGAAGCATATCTCGAATCCTTCCGGAAGAATATCGACACCCTGCTGCGTGAAGTATCTTAA
>CAIMFA010000655.1 GCA_903840185.1 uncultured Lentisphaeria bacterium
CATGCCTATATCATGGAGATAAGCAGATAAATGCAAAAGAAATAGTTCAGCAGTATTTAGTTTATCTAACTTAGAACCAATTAAGTTTTCAATATTAAATAATACTGCTTCACTATGTTTTTCATCATGTGAGTCATATTCTTTGAGTATAGTAGTAATTTCTTTTAAATGCAGACATGTATTGGGAATAATTTTGTCCAATAAAATAATAAATTTTGCTGATAATTCATCATCTTTACGATTTTCTAGAATTTGCCGTATTGTCATGATTTACCTTGTTTTATAAAAAATTACAATAAATTATTTTACTTTCTTGGATTTATGCAATCAGTTTTGGATCGCGTTCCGCAATCGCTTTGCTCCAATATGCACCGCGTGTATATGAAATACAATCAATATTTTCAAAACGCAATGCACGGAACTCTGTGCAATCGCTGGCCGGGCTTCGTTGAGTTTTTGATAATATTTTCATTGTAACTTAGGCAACCACGCACAGAGGACGTGGTTGCCTACTTATGAACGGCGGCATGAAGCCGGGGTTACTCCGAATTTCTTTTTAAATGAACGGGACAAAAACGATTCGCTTTTGTACCCGCACCTTTCCGCTATTTCTTTTAGCGGCATATTACTGATTTTAAGCAATTGGCTTGCATATTCCAGGCGGCGATTAATAATATAATTTATCGGGCTGATATTTAAATGGCGCTGAAAAAGAGTGGACAAAGTACTGACGCTTACCTTACACTCCAGACTTAGGCTGTTCAGCGTATATTTAAAGCGTAGGTTGGCACCAATCAGATTAAGCGCCCGACACAAAGGCAACGGATATTGTGGCGGCATTGCCAGACGATTTAATTTAACCAGTAATGTATAGGCCTGAATGTCCAATTCATCCTGAACAAATTCCTCTTGCGCCAGAATAAATTGCTTAATCTCCACGTAGATATTTTTCAACCACTGCGGGTTTTTCGCCCTGATAACATTGATTATCTGCAAATCTTTGCAGATATAGTTGTCCAGATTGCCTTCAAGCAATACGCATTTCTTGCGAAAAATTCCACTCGGTCCCGTACGTAAGGAAATTATTTTATCCGGACGGATAATACACAGGTCACCAGGACAAAGATCGTATCGGATATTATCACATATAAATATGCCATCCCCTTCGGTAACTAATTCAAAAGCCCACCATGACCTTAGGTTATTGTAGATGTATTGATGGCGATTACGCCAAAGACACTCTCCGTAGGCAAAAAAATGCAACTGGTTTGGGATAGAAAATGAATGCCGCAGATTTAAATAAAAATCCTCTTCATAGGCTTTGTGGTCGCCAGCTCGTTTTGTATCTTCCGTATGACGTAAGAAAAATGTAGTTTTACCCTGATTATTCATTTTAATCCACAAATATTGCACGATATTGCATGTTATTTACAAGATAATGCATGCCGCTCATATTGCAAATTCCCATTGTAACCATTATAATCTAAGTATGGTGTATGGCATGGCTAGTTATTCATAATAAAATTGTAAAATTAAGGTGCAGAATGAAAACAACAATGTTCCAGAAATTAAGCCGGGAAACGAAAAAGAAAGCAATGCAAAGCTGTAAGTCGTTGAATTTCACACTTATAGAGCTTTTGGTTGTGATCGCTATCATAGCGATTTTGGCAAGTATGCTGCTGCCAGCGCTGAATAAGGCGAGAGAGAAGGCTAAGACCAGCACCTGCCTCAACAATGTTAAACAACTCGGAACAGGTTCGATTATGTATGGAAATGATAATAACGACTATATACCACCAGACAACCTTGGGACGCCTGGTCCAGAGTATTGGACAACATTTATATATAATTATGTGACTGGAAAACGATGTTTGCCTTATCCTAATGCAGCTAGTACCCAAGTCCCTGGCGTTATGATTTGTCCATCTGATACCCACATGCCTGTATGTACTGCCCACAATCTTGTCCATGAGTCCTATGGATTCAATAAAAATTTAACTATCAAAAATACCGACTTTAATGCTAACAAACCACCGTTAAAATTTGGCAAAATACCCCAGCCGACGCAGATGTTGATGATTGGTGAGACCATGGGGAACGGGAACGATGCGACAGGACATTTTGAATGTCAATATGGTGGAAATCTTCGCTGTGACCATAATCGAACCATGTGCACTATAATGGTTGGGGGTAACGCACGGACTTTAACTACTATTCAAGTAGACTTTTACACTCCATACGCTCCATTGCTTACATTGTACGGGAACATGGCAAATCAATTGCCGTGGAATGGCCAATGCTTGAAGAATCCTAAATCTATGTTTTAAAAAAATCACATCCATCCTCCAGCGTAGCCGGGACCAATTTTTTAAAGCTGGAACTGTTTAAAAGCATCAGTTATCTGAATTAATGTATAGATTCTTATGTTTGTGCGAAAAAAGAAGTCTTGCCCCAAATTTTTTTTTGATTAGGATTACATGGGCTTTCTTTTTAAATATAAATTTAGTAAAATAAGTAAGGAAAGCGATCAATGCTAAACGTATTTATGGCAGTTTTGTCACTTGTGGCGGTTTTGGGGGAGGTCGCAGCCGTAGCCGATAATGGCGCACCGGAAGGATTAAGGGTCTATCAAGCAGACAACATCCTGCGCAACGGGGATTTTACGCAAAGAGCACTCAACCGCAACGCGCCGGCACATTGGAGTACCGCTGTCGATCATTGGGCCGACCTGCCGGATGAGATGGAGCTTTATTCATTGAAAGACGGGACATTGCAATTCAAGGTGCCGGCACCAGGTATCATTCAATTCCTTGATGTCACGCCGGTGACGGCTTTGGCCTACACGCTGTCGTTTGAAGCCGAAGTAGAAGCGGGAGTACTTGAATGCTCGGTTATGAGCCGTTATGTCGCCTATGGCAAACAATGGTTATCCCGACAAATCAAGGCAGGGAAAGGGTTTGAGCTACAAAGTTTCACTTTCAAGCTGGACCCAGGAGTGAGCGCTGAAGAGTTGGGGGTGATTTTTAGGCCGCGTGGCAAAGGCGCGGTGGTTAAGATCCGCAATGTCTCGCTCAAACCCACTCTGCCGGAATCCAGGAAGGACACGAAAGCCCTCTCTATCGACGACACTGGAAAAAACATTCCGTTGTCCGGCATTGCGGTGGTGGACAATGATTCGGCTTTTGAGCATTTTTATGACTTAAAGGCGGCCCAGTATCTACGGAAATATTTGTATGTCAGCTACGGACGCGCTTTACCGATCTACACTGGAAGCAAGGAATCAATAGAAAAAGAAAAAGGCATGGTTTGCTTCGGGAAGCCTTTGTTTAAAGTAGCCGAGATGGCGAAAGTCACGGCAGGCGGCTATATCCTGGAGGCCAAAGACGGTAACATCTATGTCGGCGGAAAAGACGATGGAGCGGTTCATGGGGCCTTTGTCCTGCTCGCCGGGATGGGGATGGAGTTTTTCGCCACTCTGATGGATTTCACCCCGGCGACTGGCGATGTCATCAAGCTTGCGAAACCTACAATGATACGCAACCCGTCGTTCGCGTTTCGCAATTTAGACTGGGGGATATTATCTTATGCCCCGCTGGGCGAAAGCTGCTCGGAGCTAATTGGTATCGGTCGATATGTTGGTCAATGGTGCGGGGGACTTCATAACAACGGCATCCTGGTGGACCCGTTCATATATTTCAAAGATCATCCCGAATATTACGCGCTGAACAAAGATGGCAAACGCTCCTGGCAAGGCGGTCAACTAGCTTCGAAAAACGGGCTTACAGCATCCAAAATCATGACGCGCGATGAAGCCGGGGCTTTTCGATGCACGATGAATTTGTGCTGGTCAAACCCGGAAGTCCAACGTATAGCGGTTGAAACGATACTGAAATGGTTCGAGCTCTGTCCGGAAACTAAAATTCTTTCCGAGCTTCAGGGCGACGGCTCTGATCCGTCTGACTGGTGCCAATGTGACAATTGCAAGAAGTTCGGGGTCAGTTGTACAGACAGGTTGTTGCGTTTCGTGAATGTTCTTGCCAAAGCGGTAAGAAAGAAATATCCGGACAAACTGGTTGAAACATGGGCTTACTGCATGACGCTTGACCCGCCCGTGAAAGTACTCCCCGAACCCAATATGCTAATTACCTATGCAGTCTGTGACTCCCCGTGGGGGAAGAACGGAAGTTATACGGAAACATGCATCGAAGCTCCCTCATGCATGCGGGGAGTCAACGGGTTCTCCAATTGGAAGAAGACAGGGATCCCCTTGGGTTGTTCCCTGTATTTCCCTTCGACTTACGAAGCGATAAACAAAATGCGGTACTTTGGCGACTACGGCGCGACAAATCACTTTTCTGCATTTACCACGCGTCTTCCCAAAGACGAATTGGGCAACTACATTATGCGCAAGCTCGCGTGGGACTTGGCAACAGACGTGGAGTCGGCGATCGACCGTTTCATGACCTTTTATTACGGTCCGTCCGCTCCGGTCATGCGGCAGTACTTCAACATGGTTGAAGGAAAGAAGCTGGCTTTTGCCAAGGGTATAGGCCATGGAGACTTGGGATCCGACAACATTCCGCTTGTAGTTGACTACGAAACCTTAGTCAAAGGCGGGGAATATCTAAAACAGGCGGAAGTACTGGTCAAGCGTGACGATGGCAGGCGGATGATCCGCGAACAAAAACTACAATTTTTGAACAGCTATCTGCTCCGGAGCAAGTCATGCCTGCTGCAAGACGGGGAGTTGGAGCATTTTGCAAATAGCCTTGCGGAAGTGTTGCGACTCGCCAAAGGATTAAACTATAAACAACCGAAATGTGACACGTCCTACCGGGAAATGATCTGGGTTGCTACTGGTATGGATATCGGAGACGCCCAGCCTTGGCACAAGTCCCCGGTCGTCCAGAAAATATTAGACGATCCGCAGGGCATGGTCAAGGCCAACAAGAAAGAGGCATACTTTAAAACGGAGAAAGGTTTGAAGTTTGATCTGATGGCATTCGCCGGTGGCGAAGAGGTGTTGAACTATCAGAATGAGGGAATACCTAAAACCAAACGCCCATTTGCCAAAGTGTTACGGCGGACCAGCTCTCCCAAATCCAGTATTAGCGCCGCGTTCATATTGAGCAGAGTACCGGAACAAGGCTCACTCCTCAATCTTGTCGGCTTGGACGACGAGAAGCCCGGACACGCCTCGTTCCAAGTGCTGGTGAACGGCGAAAGCATTTTCGGTGGCGAAAACACTTTCTCCGAGAATGATTGGACGCAGATGAAGATTCAGATACCGGCGAAAGTCCTGAAAGAAGGAACGAACACGCTGGAGATCAAGAATACGACTCAGGAGAAAATCTCCGCCGTCGCCGATATCTACAGAGCCAAAGATTACTACTGGGGATGGTTCATGATCGCTGAGTCCGAAATGGTTTTTTCGTCTGGAAACAATCCGGTCGTGGAAAAAGCCCCCCTGATTTTGGACGACTGGAGAAAAGCCAGACTTGGTATCAGGGGTGTCAGTGAGACTGGTGACAAAAAGATCACTGCCCGCGGCGGATGGGTAACCGGTTCATCGGACGTTTATGCCTGGGGCGAATCAAAACCCCTTTCCGACAAGTGGGAAGACATGACTGTCTCTGTGATTCCGGAGGAGGATTGCAATTTGAGGATTGATCTTTGTGGGCCTTACCGACCGAAAGAGAAAGGTAGCAAAAAGCTTCTCCCGATCTGGGCCGAGTACGACGACCTGAAAATAGAGGGAGCGGTGCTGAGAAACGCCAGCTTTGAAACGCTGAACGCCCGGATGCTGCCTGAAGGTTGGCAATGCGACCCCGTCAGTGTGGCCGCCGATGAGTCTGCGGCAGATGGGAAAATATATGTAAAGGCGTGGTTCAACCAGCCGGTGGTACAGACGGTGGCAGCCAAAGCCGGGCAGATTGTGACAATCACAGTGAAGGTTCGCAAGGCAATGCTGACTCCGAAACTCTGAAAATTATAGTTTTGCAATTGGCTCACTAAATTTTTAACAATAAAATAATAGCGAAACGCAACGGAGTTTTTACATTATGCATTGCGATTGTAAATTTGTCCAGCCTGAATTCAAGGATTGGAAGATTGCTCCCGAACTCAGCCTGCCCGAAACCAGAATTTTACACTGGGCCAGAAAAAAAGCCAAAGCCGGCGAGACGGACATTTCAGGTGGGATAAAAATAATCCAAAATTTCCCAGATGATAATGCCGTCCTTCAAACGGCTTATAATGATTTAAACAGTTTTTTTTCTGAATGTGAAATATCTGCGGATGGGAAATACGGAATAATCACGGAAATGGGAAAGTCGGCGTCATCCGACTCGTATGAAATAATCATATCACCTGATTCCTGCCGTATCATCGCTGGAAACGCCGAAGGCGTCAGACGCGGCATTTATTATTTGGAGGATCAGCTCCTTGGCGCTGACGGACCGTTCCTCAAAATCGGTGTCGAAAAACGTTCTTCCTGGGTTAAGAACCGGATTTCGCATTTTTTTGGACGTCCGCCCTCCTGGAGCTGCGACGAACTGCTGGATGATGGCGACTACTACTCCGACGAATATTTGAACCGCCTCGCCCATGAGGGCATCAACGGACTTTGGAAAAGAATAACATTCAAGGAATTATGTAAAACCCATTTTACGCCGGGAAGCGGCGCCGACGCGGCAAAGCGATTGGAAAAACTGCGCCGAATAGCTGACAAATGTCTTCGCTACGGGATTAAAACTTATCTTTTTTGCATTGAGCCTGCCGCATGGAACGCTGATTCTCCGGCGTTAATACGCCATCCGGAGATGGGCGGAGCGAGTAAAGACAGGACTATTTTTTTCTGCCCTTTTTCAGAATCTTCGCAAAGATATTTATATGAGTCTGTTTATAATATTTTCAAGGCGGTTCCCAATTTGGGCGGCATGATCAATATCTCTTACGGCGAGCGCGACACGACATGCCTTAGCGCCGTTAATCCGTCAGAAGACAGGACAGTTGACTGTCCGGTATGCTCCGGCAAAAAGCCATGGGAGATATTGTATTCTTCGCTTTCCGCCATGGAAAGAGGTATGCGGGACGCGGCACCGGAAGCGAGCTTGATAAGCTGGCTGTATATGCCGCAACCTGAAGAAGTCGCTGACTGGGTTTATGAAATTTCCCAACATACGCCCGAAAAGGTCATACTGCAAATTAACTTTGAATCCGGCGGAGTCAGAGACCAGTTGGGTAAGCCGCGCTCAGCAGGAGATTACTGGTTGTCCTACGTCGGGCCGGCAGACAGATTTAAAACTATGGCGGAAAACACATTCACCGCAAAAACAACCATGTCCGCAAAACTCCAAGTCGGATGCTCGCATGAGATCGAGTCCGTTCCTTTTGTCCCGGTTCCATCCCTGCTTTATCAGAAATACAAGCAAATGCGCGATCTGGGAGTTTCCAGCGTAATGCAGTGCTGGGGAACCGGCAATTATCCTGGGCTCATGAACAAGGCCTCCGGGAATTTGGCCTTTGAAGATTTTACCGGTACTGAAAAAGACTTTCTGACCAGAATTGCCCTGCCTGATTGGGGCTCAAGCGCGAGCAAAGTTGTCAAAGCATGGGAGCTTTTCGCGGAAGGCTACTCCAATTATCCGTTGTCAAATTTGTTCCAGTATTACGGGCCGATGCACGACGGGATTGTGTGGCCGCTTTATCTTTATCCGGCCAGAGAGAGCCTTCTTCCGAATTGGGTGATAAATTCAGGAGGAACCGTCGGCGACGCCATCGGCGAATGCTTTGATAATCACAGCATTGAGGAGGCGATAGAAATCTGCCGCGGAATGGTTGATAAATGGGCCGCCGGAGTTAAAATCATGAAAAGTCTGTGCAAACGGTTCCATGACAACTCGGCGCGGCTAAAAGATATCGGTCTGGCCGAGGCGATTGGAATACAGTTTGAAAGCGGCTATAATATTCTGCGTTTCTATGCGCTCCGCGAGGGGCTGAACTCTCCGGACAAGTTAAAGGATGAGATTCTTGATCAAATGGAGTCCATCGTTTCAGATGAAATTACGAGAAGTGCGCGCATGATTGAGCTTTGCAAATATGATTCGCGACTCGGATTCAACTCCGAAGCCGAAGGCTATAAATATTTCCCCGAAAAACTCAAGTGGCGCATAGGCATGCTGCAAAGTCTGCTGTCTGAGGATTTTTCAAAGATGCGCGCATGTTCGCTGTCTGTTCAATCAGATAAAAGTGTGCCGAGTTACAATTGCAGCAGCGGAGCTTTTGAAAATTGTGAATCATTCCAATGGAAAGCCTCCTGTGATGCGCTGCATTTGACAATTGAGATCGACTGCGACGGGAAAGGCAATCCTGATCAGTTTTTTATCACCATTATATTTAAAAACACCTCTATTGCTATAGTAGACTTATATGAGTCAGGTTATGTGAAATTCAGCAGGCCCGGCTGTTCGCGCCATATATCGGATATTTCAGGCGGCTGGAAGGCGGAAGTAAAAATACCCATGGAGAGCGGCGTAAAAACTGTGCATCTCAGTATTATAAGACTAAGAGCTTATCCGTAAATAACTCCTAGTTTTCTATATATTATCATGGATGCTGTCAAATGAAGCAGCGCCTCA
>CAIMFA010000656.1 GCA_903840185.1 uncultured Lentisphaeria bacterium
AGATAAATAGTTAATATTCAATGATTTAACTAATAGTGCGGACTTTTGGCGGTACTGTCTGAATTATATAATATAATCTATATACGGTAATAAAGATCTATATTCGGGAGAGTATGATGACAACAGCATTTGCTTCGGCGGAAAGAGCCGATCCTGCGGAGGTAGTCCGGCAGGTGAAAATTTTTAGACAGGATCATGAACTCTGTTCACTGCTTGATCTTATGCCTGATTTTATTCTGATTCTAAATGCTCATCGTCAAGCGGTTTATGCTAATAAGGTGTTACTTAATTTTCTGAAAAAGAGCAATATTATGGATATTGCCGGACTGCGTCCCGGCGAAATTTTGAATTGCATTCACTGGATTGAGGATGGTTATGAGGGATGCGGCACCACCGGTTTCTGCAAAGTCTGCGGCGCGGTCAATGCCATTATTAACAGTCTGCATAAAGTGAGCGATATTAAAGAGTGTTCTGTTACCTCTGTGGACAAAACCTGTTTCAATTTCCGGGTCTGGACATCGCCGTATGAGAAAAAAGGCGAGAATTATGTATTGTTCATTTTGCGGGATATTTCGATAGAGAAATATCACAACGCGCTGGAGCGCATATTTTTTCATGACGTGTTAAATACTGTCACCGGACTTTACGGACTGCTTGCGGTGATCGGTGATTCCGCCGAGAAATTCCTTCAGTTCGCCGGACTGTTCAAAAAACAGACCGATAAATTACATGAAGAAATAAATTCACATAGAGACATGATGCTGGCTGAATCCGGAGAAATAATTCCTGACCGTGCAGAGATTTCATCGCTTGCATTATTGAATGAAGCTGTAAGGGCAGCGGCATCCTATGATACAGCTCGGAACAAAGTAATAACGCTTGACCAGGCCGCGGAAAACATTGTGTTTTCCTCTGATTCAAAACTTATCCGCCGGGTTCTTGATAACATGCTTAAAAATGCGCTGGAAGCTTCGGAGAACGGCGATGAAATTATCGCCGGTTGTTTCAGGTATGATGACAAAATCCGCTTTTTCGTTCACAACCCCGGGTATATTGACGACGATGTTCAATTGAATGTTTTCCAGCGGTCATTTTCAACCAGAGGCAAAGGGCGCGGCTGGGGAACATACAGCATGAAACTGCTCTCGGAAAATATTCTGCAAGGCCGCGTCAGTTTTCAGAGTACCAGGGAAAGTGGAACCGCATTTTATGCGGATTATCCTTTTGAAATAATTGATAATGTTGATAAACAGGCTCCATGTTTGAACTAGACGGGAATGGTTAGGGGAAATAATTATGACTGCTGATACTGATTCGTTTTTCGACACAAAATTTGCGTCTCCGGAAAGAGCACCGGCGGCGGAGTTGAAATCTGAGCTGGATGCCTTCGGCTCCGACAAACTGCTGATTACGGTTCTCGGCTCGATACCGGATTTTACTTTGATTTTGAATAAATACCGTCAGATCGTGTTTGCCAATCAGGCCATGCTGAATTATCTTGGCGAAAAAGATATATCCGGTATTGCCGGACTGCGTCCCGGCGAGCTGCTTAACTGCTCGCATGCGCATGAAGTTTCCGGCTGCGGCACCAGCGAGTCCTGCCGGGTTTGCGGCGCGGTAAGAGCTATATTGAGCAGTCAATCCGGCGTGCGGGATGTTCAGGAATGCTCCGTCAGCACCCTGGACGGCGAGAAGACTTTCAACTTCAGAGTATGGTCCACGCCTTATGAGCGGGACGGGAAGCTTTATACTATTTTTACGATTCGCGACATTGCGGATGAGAAGTTCCGCGCTTTGCTTGAACACATATTTTTTCACGACCTGACCAATACCTCTTCCGGAATTTACGGATTGCTTTCCATGGTTGACGGCGATGCGGATAAATTCAAGGAATACTCCGGCATCCTGGTGAAATTATCGCAGGAACTGCTTGAGGAAATCGGCGCTCAGCGCGATCTGGTCATGGCGGAAAATAATGAGATTGTCCTTCAGCAGGAATCCACCAGTTCAGGTGAAGTGCTTAAAGATATCCTGGACTTATATTCCAATCATCCCGTTGCCGAAAATAAAAGCCTGAAAATGGCCGGCGATTCAATTGATATTAACTTTACCTCCGATAAACGGCTGGTGCGCAGGGTTATCGGCAATATGACAAAGAACGCGCTGGAAGCGTCACGCAAGGGCGATACCATTACCATCGGCTGCTGCTTGTTTGAAGGCAAAGTAAGATTTTACGTCAATAATCCGATTTATATCAGCCGGGATATCCAGTTGAATCTGTTCAAACGTTCTTTCTCGACGAAAGGCGCCGGACGCGGTCTGGGAACTTACAGTATGAAGCTGCTGACGGAGAAGTTTCTCGGCGGTACGGTGTCTTTTGTTTCTGAACCGGTCAAAGGCACTACTTTTTACGCAGATTATCCGCTGGCGGAGGAAGCCGCCATCAATGCCGGAACAGTTGCAGATACAGAAACGTCAGCCTCTCTCCATAAAACATCCATATAAATGTTCCGGTTGCGAGAAACGGGCCGAATGGAATCGCCGTTTTTAAATTGCTGTGCTTAAAAAGCATGATTCCGACCCCGGCGAGTGCTCCGGTCAGCGAACCGAAAAGGACGGAAAAAAAGCAGGCTTTAAGTCCGAGACACGCTCCGATGGCGGCGATGTATTTTACATCCCCCCAGCCCAGCGCTTCAACTTTGAACAGCATTTTCCCGAAAATGGCCATCAGCGCCATAATCCCGCCGCCGATCAGCAGTCCGGCTGCAGAGAAAACGAATGACAGCAGTCTGGTCGTTGAAACGCCCCATATTTCCGGGAACACCAATGACATTGCAATTCCCAGCAGCATGACCGGATAGGTCGTTTTATCCGGAATCAGAAAATGCTCGATATCAATGAAAATGGTGGTTACGATCAGCATTGTCACGCCAAAGTAAATGATTAAAATACTCAGCGGCTGATGGTCGAAAGTAACTTTGTAGAAAAGGATGTAGAACAATACCGCTGTAAGCAGCTCCACGCAGAAATATCTGAATGTTATCGGCGACTTGCATTTGCTGCATTTGCCGTTAAGACACAGCCAGCTCAAAAGCGGAATATTTTCATACCACGCGATATCGTGTCCGCATTTCGGGCAGTGCGACGGCGCGGTAACAATGGATTCGTCCCGCGGGATCCGCCAGATACAGACGTTCAGAAAGCTGCCGATGCATGCTCCGATCACAAAAACCATAACGTGCCAGACGGGCATGACGTCGGGCGAGAAAGGGTAGGGGTATTCGTTCATGGTTTTTCTCCGCTCCCGGCGATTACTGCCTGTTCCAGCGCATGGCGCATGATTTCGACCGGAGCCTGTCTGCCGGTCCATATTTCAAACGACTTTGCCCCCTGGTGGAGCAGCATGGTTCTGCCGTCGGCGGTCTTGAGCCCGGCGGCTTCGGCATGTTGCAGCAATGGGGTCTTTTTATAAATAGTATCGTATACGCAGATGTTTTTCAGCAGTTCCGGCGGTATCGGCATCGGATCGTCCGGTTTAAGCCCAAGACTGGTGCCCTGAATCGCAGCTTCCGAATTGCCGATAAATAATTTTATCTTTTCCACATTGTCCAGACCGCAGAATTCGTAATGTCCGGCGGGAAATGCCGAAGAAAGCTTATTAACCAGTTCCTCGACTTTTTCAATGCTGCGGTTGGCGAAGAACAGGTTTTTCGCACCGATAGCCGCAAAATGGAATGCGACCGCCTGCACGGCTCCGCCGCAGCCGATAAAAAAGAAACTGCCGCCTTTGACTTTCAGTTGGAAAGCATCCGCCAGCGCGGACGCCAGGCCGAACCCGTCGGTGGAATCGCCGTGAAGCCTGCCGCCTTTGACTGTTACGGTGTTGACGCTTTCCGCCAGCGCGGCTTCGCTGGAAATTGAATCCAGATATGGAATGATGGTCTTTTTGTGCGGGACTGTGATATTGAACCCGGAAAGTCTTGCTCTGGCGAACTGTGTGAATTCCGGGAAATCTCCGGTTGTGACCTGAAGTTTGGCATACGGCCGGCCGAGGCCGAGCGCATCAAAAGCCGCATTATGCATTTGCGGAGACAGCGAATGCGCGACCGGGTCACCGATCACCAGATATTTAATTTCGTTTTGAAACTGTATGTCCATTCCGGTCTCCAGTTGAATTTTTATTCTTATTTGCGCCGCAGCATTAATCCGGAATTACCGGCAGATAGCGGGTGACGGCTATAACTATCGCGGTGATGACGGCAAAAATTACGGCAATCCATAACAGGATCGGACGGCAGCGGCGGCATTCCGGGCCGGACGATTCGATTCTGATATAATTGCGGAGCAGTTCCAGATGAACGATATTGGCCTCCGCCGGATAGCGGGGAGTATAAGTGAAGATGCTGCCGGTTTTGGCGTTGAGCCGCAACGGCAGATTGATCGCCCAGCCCGCGGCCTCCAGGAACAACCCCAGATTTCTCTTTCTCAGTTTGTAGATTCCGGCAATAACCGGCGGCAGTGAGATGATCAGCAGAATCAGGCATGCCCAGCCTGCGATTCTCCAGCCGGACACCGCCGATAATGATTTAATGATGAACGCGATGCTGCTGCCGATTGCGGCAATTCCGAGGCTGCCGCAAAGCACCATGACAGAACCGGGTGTAAGCGGGTTGAATCCCGGCTGGGCCGGATTTGCCGGTACAGTAAGGCTCTTGTTCAGCGTTTGCTGGAGATTGGCAATGGAGGTGATCTTGCCCAGTTTTTCACTCATGAAAGTGCTGAAATTATTGACCGGCAGCAACAGCGACTGCCACAATGAAACCGGGCCGTTGACAATATCCACGATTCTGGCATCCCAGGCGTTGCCGTCCCAGCCAATGAAAATGCCGGGTTTGCCGATATACAGTCTGGAACATTCGCCGCCTGTCACCGCCACGGCAATATGCATGACTTTCTCTTCAAAGTTTTTTGCCTTGTCGCGACTTTTTAATTTCAGGTACATGATATACATATTGCATTTCGCCGCGATTTTCTTATGCTCCTGAATATCATCTTTTATTCTGATGGTCAGATCGAAACAGCGTCCGTCCAGAATAGCGGTTCCAGCCTGGATTATTGAATGTTTGCCGGGGGTGAATAATTCGCCGAATGACACAAAGTTTCTGGTGAATCTGAAGAAGTGCTGTTTGAACAGAATAAGTTTTTCCAGATCCGCGAGTTTCTGCAGCCGGTCTTTCAAATCGTTATCCTCTTTCAGCAGATTCCGCAGTTTTTCCAGCGCCGGGCTTTTCAGATACCGGTTCAATTTATCACTGCCAAGCCGGTCAACCCGGTTGCCGTCTTTGCCGATCAGGTATTCCTCGTATGCGGCGAAACGCTCTTTCAGTTGCTGCCATTGTTTTAAAGTCATGACTTTCATTGCAAAAGTATTAACGAAATTAGCCGCGTCATCTTTGTAAACCGGATTGATTTCCTTTTCAAAATCAATTGCTGTTTCAGGACAGGG
>CAIMFA010000657.1 GCA_903840185.1 uncultured Lentisphaeria bacterium
TCGTAATTCCATCTCAACGGCAGAAAAATGGCGAATCATAGTCGAATGTCAGACTCAGGTTCGGTAGATAGGTTCAAAAAAACAGGAAAACTTTAGATATATAAGAGAAGTCAGATGTGAAGATGTGAAGATGTGAAGATGTGAAGATGTTGTGGAATGCTGAAAAAGTATGAGATGGCAGTTATTAGACCTGAGTCCATAAAGTCCATGATGTCCACAATGTCCATCGTTCGGTTTTCGGGAATCCTGGCTGGGCGGTGTGCAGGAGTCAGCAGGAGTCAGAATAAAACCGGAAAACAGCAGCCGGAAGTTGGAAGTTAGAAGTTAAAAGTTAGAATAAAAGTTAAAACCTAAAACTTGAAAAGCAGTAATAAATTTTAAAAACGTTTAAAACATGAAAGTTTGGAATAGAGATATTCGGAGGCGGAAAGTAATATGGATTTTTCAAACATAGTAACTCTGGTCACGGCGGTGGCGGCAGGCATCTCAGTCACCTGCGTCGCGCTGATGCTTTTCTATTTCATGGAAGGTATCGAGATTGACAGAAGCGGCGGCGATGAAGTCAGAAAAACCTTGCCGCTAATGGTCAAGATATTCATGCCGCTGGCTCCTAACTTCAGGTTTATCGCCCGCCACCGGCTTTTTCAATCGGTAACTAAATATACCGAAGATCATCTTTTGATGTCAGGCTACATCAGTGCCATCAGCGCGGAGGATTTTATCGCCGTAAGAGCGCTGCTTACATTGTTCGGATTGACGCTTTTCCTTTTGTGCGCGATGGCCGGCAATGCGATCCCCGGCCTGCTTCTGGTAATTTGTTTGTATATTTATCCCGGTGCCTGGCTGAAAACCATTGTCAAAAGAAGGCATCTGGAAATTATGAAGGCGCTGCCGAATGTCCTTGACCTGCTGACCCTGTCGGTGGAGGCCGGCAAAGACTTCCTGACTTCGCTTCGGGATATTCTCGGCAGGAGAAAAATGGACGCTCTCGGCGAAGAACTGGGCAGAACATTCAAGGAAATTCAACTGGGCAAAAAACGGCAGCAGGCGCTCCGCGACCTTTCATTCCGGGTCAAACAGTCTGACCTCACTGCCGTATTGAACGCGATTATCCAGGCGGAGGAACTCGGCGTGAGCATCGGCAACCTGTTGAAGATACAAGGTGACATGCTGCGCAATAAACGTTTCACCAGAGCGGAAAAGCTGGCCAATGAAGCTCCGGTTAAAATTTTATTTCCGATGGTCGTATTTATTTTTCCGGCAGTAATCCTGATCCTGATGGTCCCAATATTGATGCAGGCATTTAAATTCTTAGCACGTTAAGGCTTTTATCGTATGATTTTGAATCTGACTAAAAAAAAATACCTTTCGCGTTCGCCTTTGTATGCCATTTCCTATATATTACGGATGCGGGGAATGATCGGCAGATCTTTCCGCGGCGCTGATTTTGACGCGATGGTATTCAGTCATTGCAATACGATCCATACCATGTTCATGTCAGTGCGGATTGACGTGGTGTTTGTGACCAGTGACAACATTATTTGCGGACTGAAAAAAGCGCTGCCGCCATGGATGCCGTTTGTCCGCTGCAGTAAAGCTTTTACCACTCTTGAACTGCCGGAAGGAACTATTGACTTGACCGGAACGGAGATTGGCGATATAGTTGACTTGTGCGGGGTTCTGACGGCGGAAGCAGAACAGAAATTGAAAGATAATAAACTCGAAGTGGAAACGGTTATTTCCTTTAAAGAGAGCAATAAATGAAAGTATATTTTATCAATGGCATAAAATCCGGCGAGAGCGCGGAACTTTACAAACCGGAAATATCCATTGGACGGGAAACTGATAACGACATAAGCATTCTTACTGCCGGAGTATCCCGCTATCATGCCAGATTAAGTTGCGGCAGCGATGGCCAATGGACTGTGTTTGATCAGAAAAGCACGAACGGGGTCAAGGTCAACAATCAGCCGGTTGACGGCAGCCGGGTGCTTGATGAAGGCGATATCATTGCTCTTGGAGACCAGACTATACGCTTCGGCGAGAAAAAGGATATGAAAGCTGAGATCGCTTCTGCTTTTGCGCCGGAGACAATCCCGGTCATTCAGCCGTCACAGACCAGAGTCGACGATATCCCGGTGCCGAAAGTAGTTTTTGAACCAATTTCCTTAAATGAGAATTTTCAGGAGACACCGAAAATTGAATTTCAGGAAGTTAAGTCTGAATCTCCTCAGAACGTATTCCAGTCTTTTAAACCGGTCATTGAAGAACCGGCAGTATCAAAAATTGAATTTCAGGAATCGAAACCGGAAGCGGCTCAGAGTGCTATCCACTCTTTTAAAACAGTTCCAACTGTAACTGAAGGCGAAGCCGATACCCCTAAAATCCAATTTCAGGAAGTAAAACCTGATAACAATAAACTGGATACCAATCAACCGATCTTCAAAAATAAAGAAGAGGCGGTGTCTGAAAAAACGCTTACTTCCGCGATGGTTTTTTCCTATATCGAAGATAAGACTGAAGCTGCCAGAGAGCATCTTTCCGAGGCGCTGCTCAAGGGCAAAGCCAATATTTTTGCCAGTAAAGAACAATTGAAAGCTAATCATGATAGAAATGACCCCGGCAATTCCAAACGCCGGTTTTCCAATCTGCTGTTTTATACTATCGTTATCTGTTCCGCGGTTATCTTCGTCGGCTTGTTCATCATGTTCCAGGAGACTCAGAAAGGCAGGACTGAAGTAAAGGCTGAAAAGAAAAACATTGCATCACCTCTTCTCGTTTACTATGAAAAAGACAAAGCGACCCCGGATAATCTGTTCCGGTTTACCATGCGCCTGGAAGCAGGCAAAGCCTATTTCAATATTGACGACCTGAAATCTCAGCGGCATTATTCTAAAACCATTGATAAAGTAAGTCCGGCATTGCTTGACTCTTTGAAAAAAGAAATTGAAGGCACCACATTTTTGTCTTTGCAGCAGCAGCCGGCTGAGGCCGCTCCTGACAATATGAATGAAACCCGTACTCTGATTGTCAGTTACGATGATAAAATCAACAGTATTAATGTCAAAAATACTTATGCTCCCGGCGCATTTGAAACCATTGAGCATGCAATCAATGATTTTGCCGGAAACTTCGGCCTGCAGACGATTGCATTATCTCCGGATGAACTGAAACAGCGAGCGGAGGAATTATATCAGAAAGCTGAAGATCTTTACCAGAACCGCGAAGCCAAACCGGAAAAACTGCTCGATGCTATTTCCCGCTATCAGATGGCGGTAGAATATCTGGATCAATTCTCGCCGAAGCCTCCGACCTGGGATAAGGCTAGAAAGCGCGCCAGCGAGGCTGAAACTATTTTGAACAAGATGAGAAAAGATTTGGATTTTGAATATCAGCGGCTGATAAAACTGGACGAATATGAAAAAGCCAAAGATATAACCGCTCAACTTATGGAGCTGTATCCGCAGGAGTCCAAAGAGTATGAAAAATACAAAAGAAGAAATATGCAACTGGACAGAGGGCTTAAGGAACGTAAAAAACAATGAAAACACTAAATTACATATTCAGAATATCGGTTGCGGCGGTATGCATATCATCCATGCTGCTGACTTCCGGCTGCGGCCAGAAACCGCAGCCCAGAATTGACGCGACTTTAAAGGTGACTTCCAATCCGGACGGCGCGTCTGTTCTTATCAACGATCATGAACTCGGGACTACCCCGTACAGTACTAAAACTTCGCCTACTACCGTTATTATAAAAATAGCTAAACCTAACTTTAAGCCGAGATGGGAAAGAATTGAGCTCAAGGCCGGAGAGGATAAGACGTTCAATTACGATCTGGTTCCATCCACCAGTTCAATATTGCTGGTCAGCCGTCCGGACGGAGCAAAAGTCATCATCAACGAACAAGTCAAAGGAACAACGCCGCTGATATTACAGGAACAGCCGCTCGGCAGTTACACCGCCAAGCTGGAGAAACCCGGATTCTCGGAGCGTGAAGTGTCCTGGACGATCAAAGACGAGCGCCCGCAGGAAGTTATTGTTTCATTAAACTCGAACGTCGGCAGGCTGACGCTCAGCAGCGAACCTTCTCATGCCCAGGTTTTTATCAACGGCGCTCCCCGCGGCTACACTCCGTTCAAATGCGAACTTGAGGAAGGTAAATACCAGTTAAAGCTGGAGAAGGAAGGTTTTGCGGCAATTGAAGACTATGTCAATGTATTGCGTGACCAGAATGTGGAGAAATCCATCACCATGAGCAATCTGCCCGGTTCTATCGAAGTCACAACCGAACCTGCCGGTGCGGATATATCTATAAATAACGAGCCGCATGGCGTAAGTCCGCTCAAACTCAATTCCCTTGCTGCCGGAAAATATATCGTCAGAGCTGCTAAAAGCACCTTCGACACGGCCTCTAAAGAGGTTGTGATCGTTTCGGGACAAAAGTCTTCAGTTGAATTCATCATGACTAAAAACACCGGCGGTATTGACCTGGTCGTTAATCCCCCGGGTACTACTATTTATCTGAACGGTAAAATCCAGGGTGTTACCGAGAAGGGTGAAAATCCGATGCTTTCAAAGATTTTCCAGATCCGCGGAATCAACGCCGGAAACTATGAAGTCACCGCCGCCCATAAACGCGGCGTGCCGGATACTAAAACTGTTCCTGTAACCGTTACCAAGGGGCAGATTGCCCGCCCGAAACAGATTTCTCTGTGGGTAGCCAATGCTGAACTGAAACTGAAAGACGGAAAAGTTTCCATGGGGCTGCTTTACTCTGAAAGTCCGGACAAGATACTTTTCGGGCCTGAACCGGGAGTCAAAGTGGAATACACCCGCGAAGAAATAGATTACCTCAAACCAATAATAACCGGTGATGAGTAGCAAATTTCAATCTTCTATCTGACTGTTCAGCATCGCTTCGCCGTGTTAAATAAAGATATGTTTTTTTGAAATTCCGGAAGTTCTTTTTCAGAATTTTATGATATATTAAACTCTTTGTATATAGCATTGAGTTTATTCAAGATATAGTTCTATAAGGTTATTTGAAATGACATTAGCAGATATGGAAGAAGGCAGCGATGCCGTCGTTGTTAGAATTAAAGGTGACAGTGCGATCAAGCGGCGCCTGATGGATATGGGAATCACCCGCGGTGCGATAATTAAAGTTGAGCGTTATGCTCCGTTGTACGACCCGATAGCAATTAAAGTTAAGGGGTATTCGCTGGCTCTGCGCGTAACTGAAGCCCAAATGATTGAAGTAGAAATAAAGAAGTGAAAAGACCAGAATATAGAATCGCTGTTGTCGGCAATCCTAATTCCGGCAAGACCTGCCTTTTTAACGGTCTTACCGGAGCGTCCCAGCATGTGGGGAATTATCCCGGAGTCACGGTCGAATTTGTTGCCGGCGATTCAGATTTTCATGGCGAAACAGTTGAAATCACCGATCTGCCCGGCATTTATTCCATGACCGCATATTCCCAGGAGGAAATTGTCTCCA
>CAIMFA010000658.1 GCA_903840185.1 uncultured Lentisphaeria bacterium
GCACATCGCCGATATAGAATTTCAACTTCGGATTATTGTACTTCTGCCGCATGTCATCCTGCTTTTTCTCATCGCGGCTGAAAATCCGGATTTCCTTCAATTCTGAATCCAGAAACCGTTCCAGAACCGCATTGCCGAATGATCCGGTTCCGCCAGTGATCAGTAATATTCTTCCTTTAAACATATAAACTCTCCCTTTTTCGGTGTATTATGTATTTTCTATTCGATTATTGCTGCTTTTTCAAGACGGTTGGGGTAATTAATCAGTACCGCCTTGTATATTCCCTTGAAAACGAAAAGGCTGCCTGCCGCCACGCCGATAGCCCCATATTTATGAATTATGTTTTTGATATCTTCGAGTGAACCGGCTCCGCCTAGAACCGTTAACGGTACATTGATACAGGTTCTTATCTTATCAATCAGATGCAGATCGAATCCTTTCATCATTCCATCATTGTCAATCGAATTAATGACAATTTCTCCTGCTCCAAGCTTTTCCATTTGTACCGCCCATTCAGCAGGCCCTTTGCCGGTAGCCTTCCGTCCATTGTGAGTAAAAACTTCATATTTTCCGCCAAAAAATTTCTTTTTGGTATCCAGGACGACCACGATGCTTTGGCTGCCGACGATTTCTGCGGCCTGCCGCACTAGTTCAGGATTCTCCAGTGCGGCGGAACTGATTGCCACCTTTTCCACGCCCAGTTGAATTATCCGCTGGATTTGTTCGCTGGTCTTAACCCCGCCGCCATAGCAGAAAGGCATGCGGCATTCCGCAGCCAGATGTTCAATCATTTTATAATCCGGTTCCCGGCGTTCTGTGGTGGCGTCAATATCAAGCACCATCAATTCGTCCACCTCTTTTTCGTTAAAAATCCTTACCGCATTGATAGGATCTCCAACGTACTTCGGGTTCTTGAAATTGACCGTTTTTACCAGTCCTTTATCTTTAACCAGCAAACAAGGTATTATTCTTGGATATAACATGACTCAAAGCCTTGAAAAATTTTCCAGCAGCCGGACACCCCAGCCATGACTTTTTTCGGGGTGAAATTGAACCCCGTAAATATTGTCTGAACCTACCGCGCAGGCAAATTCACCGTCGTAATCAGTTGTTGCAATCAAGTTATCATGGTTGTGTACCTTGAAGTAATAGGAATGCAAAAAGTAAAATTTTGAATTATGATCCAGCCCGTCCATCAATCCTGTCTTCTTTACCGGTTTTATATTGTTCCAGCCCATGTGAGGGATGCGCATAGTACTGGTGGATGAAGATAATTTGAATTTCTTTACTTCTCCATCAATCCAGCCGAGGCCGGGGCGTGTTCCTTCCTCGCTGGAAGCTGCCAGCATCTGCATACCGACGCAAATCCCCAGTACCGGTATCTGGCGGCCTGTGACCATCTCCGTCAATTGCTCTTTCATTCCCGACTTTTCGAGCAGAGTCATGGCATAATCAAAAGCACCTACTCCCGGCAGGATAATCTTATCGGCATCTTTGAAATCTTCTGACTTCCCGGCGATTACTGCCGGGATATTTAATTTTTTATATACATTGGCAAATGCTTTTACATTGCCAAGTCCATAGTCAATGATTGCGATCATCTGATTATTGATTTTTGTACGCCAAGCAGTCTCAGGACACTGGTCGCGAGACTGATCAGCGGCATGTTGGATTTGTAATCACGATAAGTTTTGTTTTTGCCGTTCATGATTTCACGTAATTCATCCACGGTCAAATCCAGCTTTTTGGCGATATACTCAAAATCCTGAGCAATCGTTTTTTCGTCATAAGCCGGTTTGGATATGCGATCGAGCGCCTCTTCACGGGTCATCTGACCAGTAAGAATCAAGCTGGAAAAGTGGGCGCGATGTTTCTGAAAGCCGAATTTTTGCGGCAGCCAGTAACCTTCATAAAATCTGGTAAAGCGTGATTCATAGTGTTTATGGGCATATTTCTGCCATCCGTACTTATCCACCAGTTCATTCATCGCTGTCTCTTTTATGTAAGGGATGTAGTTTAAAGGTTTTACCACCCTTACTCCTTTGACATAGCGGTAATAAATCTTGTACTTGAAAATATCCGCCAGAGGGAATGTTTTCAACGGTCTTTTGCCGAATTGCCGGTGGATGTCTTTCAATTGTCTCAAGTCCGACGCATGGTAGTGCCATTCCAATGGTTCGCGAACACATTCCGTGGAATAGTTTGCCCCGGTGAGAATGTATTTGTGCCCGTGCTTGGCCGCGAAGTTATAAAGCGCGGCGAAAAAAGCATGATCCTGAGGAGTGTCGATATGGGCTACCTGAGCTTTGAAAAAAGCTAGTTGCAGATCTTTCATTTCCTCCCAGTTGATTACTTCAGTGTAAAGATCCAGCCCCAGACAGTCAACCAGTCTTTCTATGTTATTCACGGCCTCTTGTGAATTCCATCCTGCATCCACATGGAAAAGCATCGGGCGCAGTCCAAACTTTTCCTTGGCAATGTATGCAACGTATGAACTGTCAACGCCGCCGCTCAGTCCGATCAGGCAGTCATGGTCTTTGCCTTTACCTTCCAGTTTAATTTTTTCAATTAAAGGCATCAGCATCTTCTCGCCGGTTTCATCGGGATGCCAGTCGGGCAGAATGTTCTCATGATAGTTGCGGCAGTAGTCACACCATCCCCGTTCATCAAAGGTGATGTTCGGATCGGAGGTATCCATAATACAGTTAGTACATATTTGATACGTTGTCTGCTTCATATTTGTATTTACCTTTATTCTGCTTTGACAAATAGTTTTGGTTATCCGCAATACTGTCAGTGCAATAATGCGCTTTCAAAAAGCTGCCGATTCGCCGCTAACGCGGCAGAATTTTGCAGCCGTTCTAAAATCTTAGCTTTAACGATAGCCCGATTTTTCAAAATTTCACTTTGGGTTAAACTTCCGATGTGTTCAATTATGTCAATAAATATATTAATTTGTTTTAAATCAATATCCCAGCCCAGTCCTTCTTCCGATAGATTACGCCAGGGGGTTTTGTCGCTTATCAGTACGGGAGTGCCTGCCATTAACGACTCTGCGATTACATGACCATAGTTTTCCCCGCCGGATGGAAAGAAGCATAAATCATAGCGTTTGAAAATGTGAGACACTTGATCAGGATGAACAGGCCCGAAATACGCTGCTTTAACATTCGGAGGCAATGAGCCTATCAATCCCTGGCATTCTTTCCAGTAAATTGGATCCTCGGCCGGCCCGTAAATATCGAAAACAACTTTCCCCTTGACTTGGCTTAAAACCTTCAAGGCGAAATCCAAATTCTTCTCGCGCGAAATCCGGGATAAAAATACGACTCTCAAACCTTCATTATCAAGCGGCGGCTTGAAAGCGGAAGTCTGTGAATCCTCTTCATTGATTTTATTAGGCAAATCTAATGCAATGCGGATGGCATCTTTATTAATTCTCATAATTTTAATTATATCCGACGCCTCAATATTGCTTGATGCATGCCATAAGACATTTTTGTATAAGCCCAAGACCTTTGCTGCTAAAATAAAAATCAGTTTTTTGGGAAATTTCAACTTTAAGGATGCCCATGCGAATTCCCCCCGCGGCGCAACAATTACCTGCGTGCAAGAAGTGCGGGAAATTTTTCTCTTCAGCAAAGCTTTTACCGTAAACGGTTCAAAGAAACTGTTGAGATATAAAACATCATGTTTCGTGTTAGAAATTAAATCCGATATGGTTTTTACCGTACACTCCCGGGGCGGAAGATAATAAACCTTCGCTTTGCCCATGCATTGCCACTGGTGTGTTTTTATTCCATCATAAGGTTTATTGTCGCCAATGTCCCGGTCTCTTGTGATTATCTTGTAATCAAAGTCATCGGAAAGATGTTCAACTGTATTGACGATGGACCGTAAAATGCCTCCCGCCTTATAACCGGGCAAGTAATTGCCGATAAATGTTAGAATGACAGGCTTTACGGAATATGGCATAATTTTAGCTAAATCCATTTTTATTACTGAAACGATATATTATGAACTGCGTTTTGCATTACCAGGGATAGTGATGCGCTTGGCAACATAACATTGATTAATTCCGAATACGGGCAGCAGCGGACATTTTGCAAGTATAGATTCGATACGGCATGCCAACGTCTTAGAAAATATTTTTGCGATTCTTCCACCCAGGAAACCATACCCGATTACACGTATTATCTGTAAATCGGCAGCTGCGGCAAGGCGGTAAACTTGTGCATTGGTAAGATAATTGCAGGCAGGATCCCTGCCTTTATATAGTTGACGGACGAAATGTACAGGCCACATCATTAGTTTGACACTGAAAGGATTACCATGATTGTTAAAAATAAACCAGCTTTTTTCATCTTTAAGTCTTAAGGAGAGAGCTTTCATTGCAATTGTGCGCAACTCGGGATCGGCATTCAGGATAAAGCGGAATGCAGTAATTAAATCGTATTTTTTTTCTATGGCGGCATCAGGCAAGGTGATGTCGGTGCATATTAATTTCCCGTGCTTCAACTTTTTACTGGCGATTGCGCACATTGCCGGAGACACTTCAATTCCTGTTGCGGTATCGACTTTGTCTTCCACATATGCTATTATACGTCCGCTGCCGCTGGCAAAATCCAGGTAATCAATTGACTGGCCGCCTGTGCTATGGCGAAATTCAGTAATTAAAGTTGTCAGCAGTTCCTTTTCAAATTCCCACAATACGGATGAATATGAATTTTCATCATACTCTCTATTTTCATAGTTTAACGCTTGTTTATCCGTGGAGAAACTTTTGGAATAATTATTTGTCATTTTTGCATGATTTCCCAGTTTGTTTATTTTAATTATGGTTATTTACTTTATAAATATTATTTAACGACATCCTGAATTTATCGGGACAATGAGGATGTTTTGTTCCAGTTGGTTATTATTATTTGAGCAGATAATACTTTCATCGCCGCAAGATAGCCCAAGGCTGCTATTACTCCCGCGGAATATTCGGCGGAACTATTATTCAAATATTTATCGGCAAAGCATTTAACCGCACGGTCAGGAGATCGCAGTGCCAGCTTCTGATTGGCTGAGAGCCACATGCTGAGTTCATCTGTATGGCAGGGGCCTTCTTTACTGCTTTGTTCCCAGTCAAACAACCAAAGACGTTTATTTTCAAGTACCATGTTGTGCAGTCCCATATCGCCATGGACCATGCATACTTTCATGCCGTTGGATACGGCGTTTTTCATGGTTTCCATGAATTCAGGAACAGATGATGCAAATTCATGGAATGCCGGCCACCAGCCAATATCCTGTATATTTGTTTCCGGTATTACACGAACCGGGCCGGCATATTCCTGTATAATGTTTACGAGCTCATTCAATGACGGACGGATTGGCTGCGCCGATTCAGGCAGCGGCTCAAGCGCTAAATAAGTATATCCGCAAAACTGTCCGAAACAGAGTATCCCGGGCTGGGTGCTAAGTTTAAGCTGTCTGGTGTAAAGATATTTAATAGTGTCATTTTCGTTACTGAGCATTTGATCATTAAATTGATCTAAGGATATCTTTACAAACGCGGCCTGCCGGCCATGACAGTCCATCAAATGAACATATATCCGGCCGCGATGCAATTGTGAAGGCCATACTACCGTTGCATAGACACATTCTTTCCCGATCTCTGAACTAATATGTTCAAGCCATTTTTCAAGGTTAAAGCCTGAGATGAAGTTTAGCGGGTTTTCAATTAAACGTCCGACAAAGCGCTCGATGCGCGACGCAAGCGCGACTCTCAAGGCGAGCTGAAAAAGCAATTTTTTTACAGTCGCCGGCTGATAACGCCGGATAGCGGCTATAGATAATTTTCTAGACGCCGCCGGGATTGCTATTACAGGCGTATTGCAAAACTTGATTAACCGGTACATTCATGCGCCTTTTGTTCATCTGCATTTGGAATAATATGCTAGTCTAAAACCGATAAAAAACTGGCGGCAGACATTTCAGAGGTTATTTTCTGTCCGTTCAAGTGACTATTTACAGCCATCCTGTTCAGTTCCTGATCGGTGGAATTAATGATCCGCAGCATTTTATTTTCCATGCTGCTGACGTCGTTTGATTTAAAAACGTACCCGTTAAATCCAGGTGTTACAAAAACCGGAGCCGCGCCGCAAGCATCGGAGCATATAATCGGCAGCCCGGCCGCGGAAAATTCATGCAGCACCAGACCCCATTGGTCTTTTCTGCTTGGCAAAATAAAGCAACCGCATTTTTCGATTTCTTCAACCAGCAGCTCCGGCTGCATGAAATTCTTAACGATTATTCCGGGGTTATTTTCTATCCTGTTTTTCAGAGAGCCGTTTCCGATTAAACACAACTCCCAGTCTTTCTTTTTGTCTCTGATGTTGTTCCATGCGCTAACAAGCAAATCCACCCCTTTAATTGGTTCAAATCGGCCGGCATATAGAATCCGGTGCGGATATTGTTCCGATTTTAACGCAATGGATTTACTGTAAGAGTCATTGAAAATCTTCAAATCTGCACTTAAGCAATTGAAAATAATCCGGTTGTTTGGGAATCCTAAGTTTTTCGCAAATTCATATTGATAAGGACCTGCCACCCATGCATGGCTGAAATATTTGTCTCTGACAAAAGGGAAGACCACAGAGGCAATGCGCTGCCTCAGCGTATTTTTCCATATATCATCAAAGCCGGAAACTACTGGAATTTCCCGCTTCCTCAGTGCTTTTGCGGCGGCAACATAATCTTTATACATCCAGCCTGAAATATAAACTATATCCGGATTCAGATTTAATGTGAAATCTATTAGTTTCAGCTTTGAAAATTCTGATTTGTTATAATAAAAAACATTATTTATCAGAGGCGCGCGGTAAGGAGTAAATTTCTTGTTATCATTATGGACTACATGAACTTCTGCTTTATAATGTTCAACATATTCCTTTAAAATAGGAATCTGGTAACCCATCAGTTCGCCGTAAAGATATAATATTTTCATTTTGATTCCCGCGAGAAATGAGGCCTGATTGACCTGTCTTCAGTTTTATTCAGTTCTGAAAGAACAGTCGTAAATGAGACCGCAATTTTCATATGTACCGCATTTTTTAATTTGAATTTATTTATTGGAAGCCGAATCAGACGGAGGAATAAGTCTGAGTGTGCCGAAATTTTCCGATTTGCGATAGCCTGTCGCGGCTGGCAGATCGCAGCGATTTTCCC
>CAIMFA010000659.1 GCA_903840185.1 uncultured Lentisphaeria bacterium
CCAGCCAGCTTGTTTCCGCACGGCCGGAATGCAAAAGTTCCGCCACCCGGGTTTGCGTAGTTTGACGATTGCGGTAAACATGCCAGAGCTTTGCCGACGCCTCGCCCCGCTCCATGGCTTTAAGACCATCCTGTATATCGGAGCTTAAGGACGGATGTTTATATTCATGCACAAACACATCGTCATCCTCCCATCGGAATTCCGAAGATTGTGAAGCCGATTCCACGTTGATCGCTCCGCTTTCCAGCAAATGTTTACGCAGAAGCGAAAAAGACAATTGCCTGGAATCAACGCCTTCCCTTGCTGCTAGAGCGGCAGCCACTCCGCAAACTTCTCCGATCCGCTGCATATCCCGCTGCATACGAACCGGAAACTGAGCATCATGCGTCCGGCCGGCAGCCCGGCATCCTATCCATAAATTTTTTATTCCGGCCGGCAGTAACATGCGGTAGGAAATCTCACAAGCGCTTTTCGTAAAACCGCAACGCGTAAACCAGACCCAGAACAATCCTTCATCGCTCTCAAATTCATAATCGGCAATGTGACTGTCATAATGTCCGGCGCTGAATCCAATGCAGTCATCAAATCTCCGATGCTCCACAAAATCCCCAAGTTCAAGCATAAGGTCACATTCGATCTGCCGCGACTGCCTGAGTCCTATCGCCGGCGCCAGATAAGTCGTCCGTGCATTGTCAGAATAGACAGCACGGAAATACTGGCAGATGCCCCAAAGTCTGGCGCGGGTCAGATCTTCCGGATCCGCGGGATCACACCAGCCCGCATCATAGTTAACCAATTCCATGCGCCGCAAACCTTCCGGATTGTCCTTCACCAGCCCCGATGACTGGCTGTAGGCATGAGGCAGGCCATCCGTTATTCTTCCCTGACGGAAGGCCGCTCCGGCAAAAACCGCTAAATCGCCGTCGCCTGTTCCATCCACCCATTTTTCCGCCTCCAGGCGTATCGGCCCCAGCGGCGTAGCGAGCATCACGGACGTTATTCTGCCTCCGCTGTTCACCACTTCGTAAATCATTGATTCACCAAAAAAACAGATTCCTTCTTCATCAAAGATTTTTTCCAAAACCAGCTTTTTCGCATCCGGATGGAACCCCAGAATCTGATTTTTCTGCCCGAATAACCCCTGCACAGCCTGAACCCGCCGGTCTATTTCGTTCTGCAGTCCGCCGGGAGCTCCGTAATAATATACATGAATGCCGCCACCGGACCCAATTCCGCCAGGAAAGGACATCAGATCAAAGCAGACAACGGAAGCTCCCTGCCGCGCCGCTGCGATAGCCGCAATTGCTCCGCCCGTACCGGCGCCAGCCACTCCGGCCTCTGCTTTTACCACCCTGAACGGCAGCACTTCCGGCAAATTTCCGCCAACCGCCGCTTTCGAAGACATTGCCGGACATTGTTTCAAAAATTCCACCGCCCGCAGACCAAGTTCAAATCTATCCGCCAGTGTAACGACCGGATGGGGACTCAAGACAGGACAGGCAACCGCCAGATTGGACGGCCGCGCCGGAATTTCAGCATCCGCTCCCGGCCCATACTCAGCCAGCGGTTCGATGCTGCAATGAGTCAGCAATGCAGTCCGGAATATCTCCGGCGCTGCACTGCGCACATGTTCCAGTGCATTCAAGAAAAACGACCGCACATGCCGGGTGTTTCCAGGGAAAACCATGTGAAGGCAGCGTTCCTGATTCCAAAGTGTCGGACGCAGAAAAAGCTTTATATCTTCAACTTTAAGCGTATCCTGGAAAGTTGTTTTCTCCGCCGGCCAGTCATTCCGTTCGAAGTAAGCGAATAAATTCAGTTTCTCCGCGCCCCTTGGAGAAATTCCAGGGCAGGCTAAACGCAACAGCAATCCTGTTTCGGAAGCGTCAATCCACTGTCGCGCAGTGATCCGTTTCGCCCCCGACTTGGTTGCCAGAATAACCGCGACAATGTTCTTTCCTTCTTTTTCCAAAGCGACTGGCTGCACGTAATCCAGCATTGTCAGCCCGGACTCAAGAATCCAGTGAGAGGCAATAATTTCCGCCAATGCGCCGTCCACCATTCCATCTCCGGCGGCGCAGCGGGAGCGAAGCCGGTTATGCCATTCACTCCATTCGCTCGAAGAGGAACTTCCGCATTCCAGCTTAAATGCCCGTCAGGATTCCCACACAACATCTCCGCGCGTGTCCATCAACAGAACAGAGCGCC
>CAIMFA010000660.1 GCA_903840185.1 uncultured Lentisphaeria bacterium
GAGAAATTTGCAAATCTTACGAAACATATTCTGCAACATTCTCTTACCGAGTTTTCTTTATTAAAACATAAATAGATACAAAAACGTTTTTTAATATATACCTTTTGATTTTATATTACAATTTGTAAATATACGATTATTCAGCTTTGAAGAATCACATTTTGGGCAGAGCGTCAGATTGGTGCAGTAAAACCATCAGGGCGCGAGATAGCCTTTTTAATGTATATGCGAAGCTTATGCAATTTTATCATGGGTTGAACTGGAACTTGTAGACGGCTTGATTTTCAAGTGGAGTTCATGGAAACGCGCCATGCTGAGATGTCAGGCAGAACAATGAGCTGCATTCTCAGCGAGGCTAAAAGCTGAATTGCCATTGACCTCATGCTGCGAAAGAATGCGATGACCGGTTTTTGAATTATGTCATGATTTGAGTTCACCGCCTGCAATTTTCTGAACATGTTTGAGTGAAGCATCAGTTGTTCTACTATAAGAGCGATCAACCGCAGCAAAAAATAATTTTGCATACAGTTTCCGGTGATGCCGAATCCGTGTTCCAGTTCCATCCCATGATTTTTCAACGTATTGAATCCCTGATTCTCGATCTTCCAGCGTTGTCGTCCTCCTTCATTGATTAGTTGTTCGATATTATTTTTATCCGGCTTGGAGTTGCACAGATATACGAACTTTGAAGTTATTTTATTCCTGGTCTCCAGGCAGGAAATGGCAAACATGTAATGTTTGTCTCCTTTCTTCCAGTTATTCCAGAAGGTGTGCGGGATTGGATTTGTCCACGAATAATCTTGTGCCACTTCTTTATTTTGCCGATGCAGCCGGTTTTCCTGATGGGCATTCAGGTCAGCTTGAATCTTCTTTTGAATGGCCGGAACCGAATTATCCTGCAGCGTGATAAAGTAATCCCATTGATTTTTCTCGCAGATGGAGAGGACGTTCTGATTGCAGTAAAGACCGTCCAGCAGCAGGCATATCGGAAGCCTTGGATAATGTTCCTTCAAGCTGGCGGCGAGACGGTAAAAAGCCTTCAGTTCACAATCCTGTTTTTTGAATTCATCATCGCTTGAACGCGGCTTGCCGTGTTCGTCAGTGTTTTCAATGAACTCCACCTCCATCGGCAATACCAGTCCGCACGGAGTCACCAGCATGGCGACCAGAGCGTAATGAAAATAGGTCGTTTTCCCGTCCTTGGTCCGTCGCAGGCAGTGTTCACAATGCGGCCGGTCAAACGATGCAAAACATACGCCATCAACAGCAATGCGGAACGCGCCGTCAAACCGGAAATTGTCAAGGATCTTTGCGCCTGTCAGCGCCTTTATCATCAAGCGTAAAACACGTTGAAGCTCCTTGATTTCGAGTTTTTTAAAAAGGCGTTCATCGTATCCGGATGCGCCATGGCCTCTTCTGCGCTTCCGGCAAAAACAAGCAGATTTTGCAGAAATTCAGGAGTCCGGCTGTCTGCGCCTAACTGACGGCGTGACTTCATATGGGTGAGAAACATCAGCAAAGATGAAGCAATCAAATGATTCACGCTGTACACTGTTCTCGCCGGATTGCGCGGATCTTTCATGGATTCAAGCCAGACGCGGAAGCACGGAAAAAAATGTTCCAGCGCCGCCGCCGGAAGATTCGCGATTATTCCGCCGCACTCTTTCGGTTCTGGTTTGCGGCCCGGTTTGTTTTTACGTGAAGCCTGATGATCTGCTCGCTCAGCGAGGCAATCTCCTTCATTAGTGCTTTGATGCGGCGATTTTCCGCTACCCATGTTTTTACCTCTTCTACAAGTTCTCTTGGAATATGTGTCGTTTTACTTCTGCCTTGAATCTTCTTTACCAGCTTGTAAGATGTGTGCTTCTCGCCGGAGGCGCATTTGCAGTTGGATTTGCCGCAGGTAACCTTCACCTCCGCAAAACTGCCGTCTATCACCGGGGTTAACGCCGTCAGCGATTTCATTAATTTCGCGCGCCTCTGCTTGAGCATGTTTATTGATTTTTGTTCCATCGTTTTACCTCAAAGTTAGAAAAACTATCTTGCAAAGATAGCACTTTCCAAGATATTTGCAAGCAAAATCACAGTGCGAACTATTTTTTTTGATTATTTTTCTAATTGAGGGGAGTGACAGCAAGAACTATTTTACAATTCTTCAGTGCTGTACGATTATTACTGACAATTATGACATATGCTTCGAGAATAATTAAATTTTATAAGTTTTGTTGCTCCTGAATGTTTCTCATCCATTGATTAGCGAATGTTGTCAGGTCAGATTGGAGCTTAGCGTTGATGGCTTCCGGCTCTCCGTCTTCTTTGTTAGAAAATACTTCCTGATAGTGTCCGAGATAATCATTCCTGAATGAGATGGGGTAATACTCCCCTCCAACAATTGTAAAGGTCATTTCGGGGTCTGCCATTAAACCGCCGTTCTGCTCGCCGTAGTGAGCTATAGAAATGACTTTGCCGTAACCTTTGATATCCTTTGATCTTTGATGTCCAAGTCGTCAGGGTACAAAACTTTAGCTTTTGTGTTTTCGTACGATAATTCATTGGACATCGGCCTCTTTCTACTCTTTTTTTCAATACCAAAACAACTCTCAGTTAAAAAAATGATTGTCGGGCGAAAATCCACCTCCCTGGCAGATATTACTTTGCCCCTGCCATTATCCTGTATATCCTGTCC
>CAIMFA010000661.1 GCA_903840185.1 uncultured Lentisphaeria bacterium
ATGCTAACGCTTATGTGCTTTTAGAGCCGCAGTTCGGCCTGAAGAGCAGTATATTTACGTATAATGATAATAATGAAGTTGCAGGAAGGGTTGCCGTAAGTATCCTTAGCCGATCATTTTCTGTTAAGAAAGAAGGCAAAAAGATACCAGTAAATATTGCTGATTTTGTGGAGATTGCACTGATTCCTAAGCAAGTTACATTAGTTTCTATTAGCGGCGTGAAAACATCCTGCCAGTGGCGGTATGGAAGCGATTGGGCGTTAACCGGCGAAATTGAAGGGTCAGACGGAGTGATTCTAATCTTGTCTGCACCAGAGTGTACCATCACAAAAATAGACAAATCGCAGAGTGTAAGCAGTAAGTAGTAGCGTGCTGAAAACTAATCTTGTAACAGTTGAAGAACCGGTAAAAACCATACTTAAATTTCTTTTCCAAGGACGTTTTATTGCTTTAAGCTGCTGCCATTTATTTTTGCATAATTCCGTTTGCCGCTTATATTATTCCTGTAATTGGAAGATGAAGAGGAAAAAGCTCAGAAAGAAGGAAGGACTTTATGAATAACTGGAAAAAAGTTTTTGCCGCTTTGCGGCCTGCCGGATTAACCCTATATTCCGCAGTTGCGCAGGCTTGGGCGTAGATTCAAGGAAGCAATTCGAAGCTGTATAAGCATACTGCGAGTTGAAGCTGACGAAGGAGATAAGCCCAATCGGCGCAACCCGACGGGTTGAACTGTATCCGGCTGTTTTCACCCAGCGGGTGAATGCATTGTTTTGAGTTATAATTTGTCTATTAAGCAGTAACAAAAATATGTATTGTTCAACTGCGGAAGATAGACGTACAAGACCGCAAAGTATTCCGGAGGGACTTTTATTTTACCTAATATATCTTTTTCAGGAAATTAAGAAATGATTATACGACAGGAAAACGCGGAAGATTTTTCGCGCATTTATGAGCTGGTTAAAGTTGCTTTTCAAACCGCCGAAGTCACCAGCGGGCAGGAACAGGAACTGGTGGGAAAACTGCGCAACAGCGCCAATTACATTCCCGAACTGGCATTGGTTGCCGAAGAGAACGGCGAACTGCTGGGGCATATTATGTTGACCCGGACGCTGGTTGTCGATGGTGACCGCAAGGCCGCAGTGCTTTTTCTCGGGCCGGTTTCGGTGGTCGAGAAATACCGTCGGCGTGGAATTGGTTCGGCTTTGATGCGTCAAAGCCTGAAGCTTGCCGGGGAACTGGGCTATGAGGCGGTCGTGCTGGTCGGTAATCCGGCCTACTATCACCGTTTCGGGTTCAAGACTTCCGCTGACTGGGGTATCCGGCATGTGCTGGACATTCCGGCCCAGTTTGTGATGGCATGTGAACTGGTTCCGGATGCTCTGGCGAATGTCCGCGGAGCGTTTGAGTGTTAAGTTAAATTAAGTAAAGTTAAGTTTTGCGCCCGGTCAGAACAATGGCCGGGCGCCTTTTTTTTCGCAATTTGCCAAAGGCATAAAGACGGTCTGCCGGGACGGCTGACCCTACCTATCTTCATGAACTTCATGGTGAGGCTGTATTTGTTTTTTCATGCTGCCATGATGCAAAAATACTCATTATTTCATGAGAGCAGTTGAAAAACCTAACAGCTTAGGTTATAATGATTATATGAGAATATGAACATATTGAAAAACAGAGTAGCGAAATGCCGACTATTTTACGTGAGAATGGTTACCGCTTTTACTGGTACAGCAATGAGGGAGTGTACAAACGCATTCACATTCATGTCGAGCGCGCCGGCTCAAAAGCAAAATTCTGGCTCCATCCGCTGGAACTTGCGGAGAACAAAAGATTCATCGAGCGAGAGCTCAATGAAATCAAACAAATCATCAGCAACAATACGGAGTTAATTTAAAATGAATGGAACAGCAGAACTTAAGATGGTCAGTAGCGAAGGCCTTTACCTGGAAGTTGACGGGAAGGGTTATTTCGCTGCTTTCAAAAATTTTCCGTATATGGCCGATCTGCCGATTTCACAGTTGTTCAGCGTAAAATACTGCGGAGACGGCGACATCAGATGGGAAGAGGCGGATATCGACCTGAATGTCGAAATCCTCGCCCGTCCGGAAGATTTTCCGCGAATAATGCATCCGGTGGCAGCCGCTTCGGAATTCGGACGCAAAGGCGGTTCCATCCGCAGCGCCAGAAAATCCGCCGCATCCCGCCGCAATGGCAACAAAGGCGGCCGTCCGCGCAAAATCACGGATAGCCTGACAAAAGGATAGGAATATGTTTTTCAAACTGCTACTGGCGTTTTCACCTTGGCTGGCGTTTCTGTTCATTGCTGGCGGCAGTTTGTTCCGTCTGAAACTCGGGTTGACGGTCGGACTGGTTTTATGTGTGGTCATGGGGATTACCCGGCTGCACCGGGGCATCATCTTATGGGTGGGGTTGCTCTTCTTCAGCAGTGCGCTGCTGGCGGTGGCGGGGTTCAACAGCATGTGGACCGCCAGGCACATGGGGATAATCGCCAACGGGGCAATGGCCGCTGCCACCTGGCTGTCTATTATTATCAGGAAACCATTTACCATGGACTACGCCCGTGAGCATACCGATCCGTCGCTCTGGAACAGTCCGCTGTTCATCCGGACGAACATTATCATAACCGCAGTATGGGGCCTGACTTTCACGTTCAACACCATTCTGGCCTGGGGCAAGATGGAGCAATTTGTCTTGTCCGGACTGGCTTACGAGATCATTACCTATACCGCGCTGATCAGCGCGGTATACTTTTCGAGCTGGTATCCGGCTCATCTTCACCGGATGAAAACCGGTTAACCACAGAGGGCATCCCGCAGTCGCGGGATTAACCCGAGAGTTAGCAAGACACAGAGCAGCCGGTTCATGAACTTCATGGTGAAGCTGCCTTTTCTTATCCTGAATATCCTGTCCATCCCTGTTAAGCCTTCATGTTTTTCATCTGCGTCCATCTGCGTCATCTGTGGATAACATTTCCATTTTTTTTCACGTACTGAACCTGATTTCATCTTTCCGGTTGACAAATTTACTAATAGTAAAAAGACAATTGAGCCCGCGTTGCGGGAGTTGAAAGCAAGAAAAGGGGCCAAGTTGAAAGTGAAAAACGGGAATGTCCCAAATGCCCAGAAGGTGATTGGCGACTGGTGACTGGTGAATAGTAAAAAAACTTAGTGCCTCCGTGTCTTCGTGCGAGAAACTGTTTTAACGGTTTTGCACAGCGGTGTCTAAAATGGATTACTGACGGTCGCTGTCGGCGGCGGTGATGCCGTCGGCCAGAATGAACGCATGGAGAGAACGCTGAACAGATAAATATTTTTATAATTGAGCCTGTGAACTCAAGCCGTTGCTTGAATTATTTGTACAGGAAAGTATTTTTACTAATGATAATCAACCAATATGAGTAATTAAAATGAATTTTCGTTCCGAAACCCTCAATCAGAAATTATTGATACAGGCATTCGACGTATTGCGCGGTAACTGGGTAAAAGCAATCGCCGGATTTGCGATCATGCTGCTGATTGAAAAGATGGTCTCAAAGTACAGCCTGAGTTTGGGTACTGAATTACAATATATAATTATCAGCATAATTTCCAGTCCTCTGCTGCTGGGATCCGCTATTTTCGCGCTGGCGCTCTCAAGACGGCAAAATCCGCGGATATGGCAGATATTAGCAGGGTTCAAGCGGTTCGGGACGGCACTATATGCGCATATTCTGATAATAATCTTTATTCTGCTATGGGCGCTGCTTCTGATTGTTCCTGGTATTATTGCGGCCATTGCTTATTGCATGACATACTATATTCTTGCAGACAATCCGGATATCGGCGCGCTGGACGCAATTCGCCGAAGCAAAGCCATGATGATGGGCAATAAATGGAAATGTTCTTGTTTCGCCCTGTGGCTGGGCTGTTTGGCAGTACCATGTACAATCATTCCAGCCTATATATTAAGCCAGGTTGATATGGCAACAGCCGTCAGGATGCCATTTTATGCGGTTTCCCTTTTATGCAATTTACTGCTGACTGCTTATACCGAGGTTAGTTTTGCACAATTCTACAATGACCTGAAACCTGTTCCAGTCACAGAAGAACCTCCTGTCACTGAACCATCCGCCGCTGAACCATCCGCGCCGGTTGAGAAAGTTAATACAGCGCTACTTGACGCCTTATGCACAAATCAGAAAAATTAATCAATACCGGATTGATGTCCAGAATGAGGAAGACCAGTGTCCAAAATGTTTGTAAAACAGAAAATGGTTGTGTTCAAGGACACTCCAAAGTGTCGGAGTGGATGTCCAAAATGGAAAGAATGTGACTGGTGAATAGTAAAAAACCTTTGTGTCTTCGTGTCTTCGTGCGAGAAACGGTTTTAATGGTTCTGCACAGCAGTGTCTAAATTGTCCAAAATGTTGTTTGAAAATCAAAAACGGTTGTGTTCAGAGACTCTCTAAATCCTCGGAGTGGTCTGTCTAAAATGTGGGAAGAGAGAAGTCAGGAGTCAGAAGTCAGGAGTCAGAATGGATCCGGATTTAAACCGGAAATAATGTTTTCTCTGTGTCTTGCTAACTCTCGGGTTAGTCCCGCGAATGCGGGATGCCTCTGTGGTTAAGGACTGTCCAAAATGAGCGGTGGCAGTGTCCAAAATGAGGCAGACCAGTGTCCAAAATGAGGCAGACCAGTGTCCAAAATGAGGCAGACCAGTGTCCAAAATGAGGCAGACCAGTGTCCAAAATGAGGCAGACCAGTG
>CAIMFA010000662.1 GCA_903840185.1 uncultured Lentisphaeria bacterium
CCTTTAAATTAAAATTATCCAATGCTGTCCCGGAACAATTGACATTGATCAGCAATAGCAATGCCGTGAGAATTATTTATTTGACATTCTTGGCTTTCTGCCATAGCATTTCCATTTCAGCCAGCGAAGCACCGGAAAGTGGTTTACCGGCAGCTTTAAGTTCTCTTTCTATATACTGAAATCTGGTTTTAAATTTCCGTGTCGCCGCATTGAGCAAGTCCTCAGGGGTGGCACGGTCGCGAAATCTGATTAGATTCACCATGGAAAACAACACATCGCCGATTTCCTCATCCACATGCTCCTGATTGCCGGAAGCCATCGCCGATTTCAGCTCCGCCAGTTCTTCGTCGATCTTTTCCATGATTTGCGCCTCGGAACTCCAGTCAAAGCCATATTTGGCGGCTTTGCGCTGCGCCGAGCGCGCGGTCAGCAGCGCCGACAGGCTCCGTGGAATCCCGTCCAGTACAGACTCAGGAACTGCGCGATGCTGTTTTTCCCGCTGCTTTATCTTCTCCCAGACGACCACCACGTCGTCCGCGGAGTCAGCCTGAGCATCCCCGAAAACATGCGGATGCCGGCGGATCATCTTGTTAATTATACCGGCAAGCACATCATTGAAATGGAAATGGCCCTTTTCATTGGCGATTACGCAATTGAACACAATGTTCATCAGGAGATCGCCAAGCTCTTCACAAACTTCCTCCGGATCATTATTGTCAATAGCATCAATCAGTTCGGCGCATTCCTCCGCCAGATACAGCTTCAAAGTCTCATGCGTCTGCTGCCTGTCCCATGGACAGCCGCCAGGCGAACGCAGTTTTTCCATTACTTTAAGCAGCGCCTCAGCGGAAACATCCGCAGGATTCTCTTTCTTATCCATAATTGCCCTTTAGTTTAAGTGTAAATGATCGTAACGCCGTCGCCGCCGGGAATATTCCACTCCTCCCCCAGCTCAAATCCTTTGATCGTTTTATTGGTGCTGAGATAATCTCTTATTGCCTTCCGCAATTTTCCATCGCCTTTGCCGTGGATGACCATGACACTTCTGCCGCGGCGTCCGCAACAGATAGCCCGGACTTTACTCACTGCTTCTTCGGCTTTCCAGCCGTGCAAGTCAATTTGAATGTCATAGTTAAACTTCATCAGTCATTCAATCCGTGTTGCGATGTTATAATCTCTCATTAGGAGCCGTTCAAAAATAACCTTTAAATCTTCGCGCTTCTCCCGGATGCCTTCGGGTTTGCCGGTTCGTTACATACCTTCATGTATGCGCCTCGCCGGCAATTCTCTAAATCACTCCGGGATATTTCGCGAAGCTTGTCAAGCTTATTTCTTGACAGCTCCTTTGTGTCAACTTTATAATATTAAAAAACTTCCCGCGAAGTTCAAGCATGATTATACTCTGCGCGGTTGAAAATTCAACTATAGATGAATAGGATTGTGGATTGTATTTTTTCGGTCCGACTGACAGGCGATATGAATATCGCCGGAAGGAGGATCGGAAAAAGACGACCGCAAGACATTCACCGCAAAGCGGTTGCGATCTTTTGATTTTGGATTCGCACTCTTCGA
>CAIMFA010000663.1 GCA_903840185.1 uncultured Lentisphaeria bacterium
CATCGTCAATATCTTTCTTTTTGAGCATATTTTCGTCTTTCATCCATTTTTTATGAATAATCCAGGCTAGCCTTCCATGTTTTAAACGTTTTTTAAATTAACTACTGCTTTTCAGGTTTTAGGTTTTATTCTAACTCCTGACTTCTCTGTTTTGTGGTTGTTGGTTGAGCCTGCTTTAGTTAGAGAGTCAAAACGACTTTGCCGATGTTTTCGCAGCGGCGGAGTACGCCGTGGGCCTGCTCAACTTCCTTGATCGGGAACACCGCGTGAATGTTGGTGACGAGCTTCCGCGCTGTGAAGAGCGGCCACAGCTTCTGCTGAAGCGCCTGAAGAATTGCGCTTTTCTCCTCCGGTGTACGGCTGCGCAGCGTGCTGCCGATCAGGCGGATGCGTTTTCGCCAGACGGTTTCCAGGTTGATCGTGGTCTCGCTGCCGCCCATGGTGGCGATCATGATCCAGCGGCCGCCGAATACCATGTTGCGGAAGCATTCGCCCATCAGCTTGCCGCCGATGCAGTCCAGCGCGACGGTCGGGGGATGCGCTTCGATGACCGGACGAACGTCCCCGGTACGGTAATCAAGCACATAGTCGGCGCCGAGTTTGCGGACGAACTCCGCCTTTTCCGGCGAATCGATGGTGGTGATAACTTCGGCCCCCATTTGTTTGGCGAACTGGATCGCCGCCAGTCCGACGCCGCTGGCGCCGGCCTGCATGTAGAAAACATCGCCCGGCTTCATACCGCCGGCTTCCATCTGTAAATTGAGATAGACTGTCGCCCACACTTCCGGCAGTGAGGCGGCTTCGATCATCGACAAACCTTCCGGAATCGGAATAACCATTCCAGCAGGAACCGTGACCAGTTCCGAATACCCGCCGCCGCCCAGCAGCGCGCAGACTTTGTCGCCCGGGCTGACCGCGGCGCCGGAAGGAGCTTCCATGACTTCTCCGGAAACTTCGAGTCCGCACCACTGCGGCCAGCCTTCAGGAGAGGAGTAGCAGCCGTCCTTCTGCATCAGATCGGCGCGATTGATCGCCGCCGCGTGAACTTTGATCAGGACTTCATCGGCCTTCCGGACAGGGTCCGGCATTTCGCGCCAGCAGAAATTCAATTTTTCGTCAAGAATCATTGCATGCATATTCATTTGCTCCAAGTTGTGTATCCGGCGGCGGCTAAAACCACCTCCTGTACCAGATAATCATGTTCATATGTGTATGGATTGGTCATTTCGCCGTTGATAATCTTCGCCAGCTCCAGTAACTGGTCCTCGTAACGATCAAGTTTGATGCCGAAATCAACGATATGGGTTCCGGCGGCATAGCCGGGAATGGCTTCTTTCAGCACCAGATTCATCATCAGCGGCTGGCCGTCGAAGCGTTCCAGCGGACACAGTTCAATCGAGCCGTTGGTGCCGCAGAGCTTGAACCGGCGGCGGCTAATGCTGTCAACCTCCCGGCTGCAGGCCCGCAAAGTCACGGTAGCATGAGGGTATTCGAGGATAGTCAGACAATTATTTTTGATCCGGTCAGGGAACCCCGGAGCCGATTTCAGAAACGGCGTGATCTGCTGCGGCCGTCCCATGATCGCCACCACCAGGTCGATGAGGTGGCAACCCAGATTGAACATAATGCCCCCCGGGAATTTGCCCATATATTCCTGATACTCGTCGCCGCCGTAGTTGTGGCTCATGCTAGCCTGAATTTCGAAAACTTCCCCGAGCCAGCCCTGGCGTACCGCGTTCATCGTCCACTGCATGGCCGGGTTGCCGCGGAACATATACCCCATCTGAAACGGCAGATTACGCGCTTTGCAGCCGTCAAGCAGTTGTCCAAACAGTTTTATATCTTCCCCGGCGGGCTTGTCCATATGCATCGCCAGACCGCGTTTCATGCAGCGGATCGCGACGGGGACCAGGTCGGTGTTCGGTACTTCGACCGTCACCGCCTGGAGCCCGGGAACGTTGAAAAGCTCCTCCTCCGTCATGAACTTCAAGCCTTCGTACGGTGTGAGGAGGTCGGCGGGCAGGAACCTGGCGCCACTGGAGCTTTCGCGATCATCGACTACACCTGCGATCTCGAAGACGTCCGGCATTTTTTTCATCGAGACGATTTTCCCCGCGGCATGTTCGTGACATATGCCGATCTGCCCGATTTTAATCTTTTTCATTTCCAGTCTATCCATTATTGAATTGCGTATTCGTATATTTTACTTCCTGAACGATATGGTCAATTCCCCCGACCCTTCAAATAATCATCCATCCTTTCCCATACTGCGCCTGCGTCAGGCCAAACCGTATCCTTCGGCAGTGCGGATAATTCTTTTTCAAGACCGCGCCGGAGCGGCATGAAATCCGCCTGTTTTAATCCGGTTACCCGCAGAATCTTGGAATTATCGACAATCCGCTGAAACAGTCGGTCGTAAGCAAGCTGGTAGCGCGCCCACGGTGCGTTATTGATGATATTCAGATAGTCCACGGTATCGGCGGCTACGTAGTTCAACCCGATGATCTCCCGGTAATACTCCGCGATTTCACCCCATGTACGATGTTCGGCGGTAGCCAGGGTAAAGCATTCGCGCCAGGCCGCCGGATTTAACAGCAGACGGGAGAACATTTTGGCCACATCACCCGCCCAGCTCATGGTAGCCTGTACGGAAAGCGCTTCCCCGGGAAGTACGACTGGCAGCCCTTTCAATGCCCGGGCCACGACAACAGGCGCCTCCAGCGTCACCAGTTGAAAACGGTATTTAGAGTAGGTGATGGCCGGTCTGACAATCGTCCAGTTGTTATATTTCGAATTCTGAAGGACATCTTCCTGACGCGCCTTGTACAGGGAATAATCCTCGGTTGCAAGAAAGTCCTTGTCTTTTGACACATCCAGCAATCTGGAAGTATTTTCCGTTATCGGGATCTGGCCGCCGTCATAGACGCGGTAAGAGGACAGGAAGATGTAGTGGGCGGTGTTTTGCAGCAGGATGTCATATCTTGCTTTGAACTCCTCTGTCGAATAGAGCATAAAGTCAACGATGACATCGAATTTTTCCTTCAACAACTCTTTCAGATACTCGTTGTTTTTCGCATCGGCCTTAACATAGGAAATGCGCGGATTGTCAGATACGACATTGTCCCATGAAACCACCCGGACTTCATATCCCTGTGATGCAAGTTCAGGTACCAGATACAAACCCATTGCCCCGGTGCCGCCAAGCACCAAGGCTTTAAGACCGTTTGAATTAAAGTTGCTGTCTACGAAATTCGAACTTGTTTCGTACGTGTTTTTTTGTTGTTCTTGTTTCATCGTTCCTCCTTCGATTTCCTTTTCTGAATTTATCGGTTTTTCCGCTTTTCTAAATTATCTGAGTTTATTCCAGTTAAAAACAATTCCTAATGGAGGGTTCTTCATTTCGGCAAGACGGGCATAGACCGCATGTGCCGCTTCAGGCGAAACAATTTCGGAAATCAGCGGCCTGATCTGGAGTTTTCCGGCGGCAACCAGTTTCAGAAACGTCCGGTAGTCGTCATGTTCGGTCCAGCGGCCCGGCGTTGATTCCTGCTGGGCGCGGGTGAAGGTATGAGCTCCGATCAGGGATATTCCCCGGCGGTGTACGTACTTGTAAAAATCTACCGGCACATCGGACACGCGGGTGCACCCCAGCAGTGAGAGGCGTCCTTCCCAGGCGATATACTCCAATGCCTGCTGCATGGCCCTTGCCGATCCGGTCACTTCAACGACCGCTTTGGGGCCGTTGCCGCCGGTCGCGGCTTTGACTTTTTCCACAAAATTTTCCTCATCAGGCGAAAACGCGGCGGCAGCGCCAAGTTTCAGCGCCAAATCCCGCCTAACCGGGTCGAAATCGGACGCGACCACGGGAATCGCGCCGGAAAGGCTGGCAATCTGTACTGCAAAGGCCCCGAGAATCCCCATTCCGGCGATCATCGCCGATTCGCCAAGTTCGATTTTAAGTTTGCGCACGCCAAGAAAGGAAAACGACGCAATATGGGCAAAGGCCGCATCAAGCAGATCAATTGAATCATCTTCGATTTTCAGAACTGTTTGCGCCTTTTTAATCGTGTGAGAGCGGTGCCCGCCCCAGGCAATGATTACACGGTCTCCGATTTTCAAGTTCGTGACATCTTTGCCCGCCGCGATTACCCGCCCGGCTCCGCAGTAACCGGGAAGAAACGGAAAACCGCTTTCATCGGTGCCGGTATTGGGTAAATTGATCAGATTAGCCCGTTCCGTGCCGGCGCTGATAACAGTATAATCACTTTCCAGCAGCACTTCATCCGCCAGTGGCGGAGCAACCTCGAATGTTTTCAGTATCGCTTGGCCGATTGACTCAAAAACCACATAACTGCCGGTCATATATAATCTCCATGCTGATTAATTTATTTATGACATTATACCGTTCCGTGCAGCTTTTAGCAAGAGTCTTTTCGTGGTTATATTGAAAAGGTCAATGGAAAAAATATTGAATTTCTACAAAAAATAAGATATATTGGAAATGAATCAATAATAAGGAAATTTTAAATGAAATTACAGGAAATAGCCATTCTCGCCGGAGTTTCGCCCGCCACGGTATCGCGGGTTTTCAGTCATCACCCCAATATCAGAAGCGAAGTACGCGACCATGTCTTTGCCATAGCCAAAGCTCATAACTATCATCCGCGTCTTTCGACCAAGCAGAGGAATGTCGTTATCATAATGCCCGGAGAGGCTATCTATCCAGTCCGCAACTGCCTGGAAATGGTGATGATGGCCCTTACCTTCGTACTGCCCAAACGCGGTTTCCGGATTGAAGTGCTGCCGCAGGACAATCTGGACCGGCTCGACAGTATTCAGTTCTGCGGAGCGGTGGCCATCGGCGCGGAGCCGGGCGACTTTAAAAAATGGTCGGACCGTTTTTCGGCCCCGCTGGTACTGGTTGACCGGGATGCACCGGAAAATTGCCCGAACATCTATTCAGTACGCTCAGATGAAGTGCAGGGGATGGATATCGCGATAGGGCACCTTTACGAACGTGGATGCCGGAAAATCGGCTGCATTGTCTACGGCTCGGCCGGAAGCGGCAATGCCGACATCCGGCGCGCCAGTATTGTCAAGGCGCTCAAGGCAAGGAAGCTGCCCGCCACCGACTCCCTGATTTATTTGTCGTCGGATGATAAATATGTGGAAATCATCGGCAAGCTGCTGAAACAGAAAGTGGATGCATTGTTCTGTCCGGGAGGAAACGCCGGGATTGTGACGGCATATGCGCTGTCACTCTTTAACCAGCATGTTCCGGATGACATTTCCCTGGTAACATCGGAACACAAACTGTTTTCATGCTATGCGACGACCCCGCAGACGACTATTACCCAGGATCATGTCGGACTGGCGGAAATCGCGGCGAACGTCATCGATTCTTTTCTTAGTGATGCGCGTCTTCCGCAGCGCTGTATTCTTCCGTACAGCCTCATTGTCCGCGACAGCGTAAAAAACATTGAAAACAGATAAGAAGCTGCTGGCAAACCGGAGACGAAAATTTATCCGATAATGATCAGCCAGACTGGTTGATAGTGCATAACATATTCTAATCTGAAGTTTTCCTGAAAATTGAAATTTTAGTTCATGAAGCCCAGCGGAAAATTGATGAGCAGACGAATTTAACGGCG
>CAIMFA010000664.1 GCA_903840185.1 uncultured Lentisphaeria bacterium
CAGCACCCAGTTGCTTTCCACCGCATAGGCTCGGAATATTTTCCTGGTATGCTGGAATCCAGAAAGTTTTGCCAGTGCTTCTGCGGCTGCAGGCCAGACCGGACGGAAACGGTCAATTGACAGCAGGGAGTCTAATTCATTAATGGCGGTTTTATCGCCGATCATACTCAGCGATGCAACACAGGTTTGGGCCAGCGAAACGTCTCTGCCGCGCATATACTTTGTCAGTACCAGTGAGGCTTTAGCGGAATGCATCTGGCCAAGGGCTTTCGCAACGGCTGCCTGCATACCAAGTTCAGGCATATCCATGATTTTAATCAGTTCAGATTCAAGCTGCGGATCGGCCCCGGCGCCTTTCCGGGCAATATTCCATACCGCACTTTCACGTACCTGGCTGGCTGGATTGTACAGGTCGGACATCAGGTCGGAGGCTATAAGATTGCCTTCCGCTTTCGACAGAGTTTCGATTCTGCTCTTTTCCTCCAGCGGACAGGAAAGCATGTATGCATGATATACAGTACGGAACGGGTTCAGCGAAAGCAGATTTTTTACCACATTGACGGTTGAAACCGCGCCATCCTCCTTAAAATTCAGGAACAGCAGCACACTGAGGAAAAAAGCCACCGCTATTATCAGGGCCAGGACATTGAATGCCGAAAGAGAATGACCTTGCAGGAAACTTAGCGAGGCGATCCAGTCATATATGATACCGCTGAAAAACGAACTGATAAAGCTTACTACGCCTATGACCGCAAAAAAGACCGCGATCGAAAAGCTTTGATTTTTCTTTTTCTCCACGGAAGTTATCAGTGAAAAAGTACAAGTTGCCAGTCCGATATTTACGAAGCCGCCTAAAATGAATGCCGGCAATGCCATCATCCAACTGGAGCCCGGTATCAAAATACCCCAGCACATGAACTCTAGACCTTTGGTAAAGGCGCAGACGATAGCTATCGGTTTGCGTCCGTATTTATTGCCGATCACCCGGAAAGCGTAAGTTGAGAAAAAGCCGACAGTACAGCTCAGGGCAATTAACAACTGTATTGTTGTCATGGTTAAATTAAGTGTTTTCTGCAGATAAATAAAGATAAACGGCGCAATCATCCACCCTGCGATGGAGTGGGAGCCGAAGAAATACAAAAGCTGCCGGAAACGCTGATTACGCCAGGTAAGCCGGAATTTCAACCATACTGATTGACGGTTTGTTCTGGCGGTCAGATCCGGATCCGGCGCTTTTGCCTGCGCGAACAGCGACAGGAAGGCGAAAATAGTACCGAACGCATACATTAACACATAGGTAAAGCGCTGGCCGCGTCCGAGAGCATCAATCAGCAAACCCATTGACACCGACCCGATGACCATGGATATCTGTGCCAGGCCGCTGCGGCGGTTCCAGAAATTATTACTTTCATGCTGGGGAACAAGATCGCCCATCCAGGCGAACCAGACTGATGCGCCCAGTTGCGCGGCCATCTGGCCGACTGCAAGTATTGTCACCAGCAGGAATACCGCCGCCGTGTGACTGATTCCCGGCCAGATAATGATCAGCAGCAGAATCAGCACAAATGAGCAGTAGTAGGAGAATATCATTGAAAACCAGAAACGTTTGCGGTTGAAATACCGCTGCTGGATTACCGCGCCGACAATCTGGAACGGCAGAAACAATACCATCATGGAATTGACCAGACCAATCTGGAAGTTATCCAGATTTAATGCGAGCAGCAACCCTGCAAGCACCGGTCCGCCGGTCGCCGCGAAAAAGAATGACCACAAAATCGCACTGAGGATTGAAAGATTCAATCCGTGCCTGATAACCCTGTTCGAAAACATTTTATTCCAATCTGACCGCTTAACCGGTCTGCTTATATTTTAAATTTTAAAAACTTCATATAATATACACGCAAAAGAAAAAACAGGTATCGTAAAAAAAATATTTCATTGAGAACAATTCGAATCTTAACGGATATTTAATCCATATTGTAATACGGGTGTATTTCCGGCGGTTAAGCAGAAGCAAAATACCGGCAGTTATATCACTGTTTATAAAAGATAAATCTATGAGATTCGTATTGCCACTTAAACAGACAATTCTCATGACAGCGGTTGCCTTTATATATATATTTTCACTTTTTTTATTCCACAATATGTTGCGGTGTCGCAAAACCGGTAACGGTAAATCATGGG
>CAIMFA010000665.1 GCA_903840185.1 uncultured Lentisphaeria bacterium
CTCCTTTTCAGTTTGGAGAAGATCGCGATTGATCTCCGCATCGGCAATTTTTGCATAAAAACGGCAACCAATGCTGGAAGCCCGCTCGGCCAATGCCGACTCATGGGCTTTTACCGCCCCCTCATCCTGAAGCTTCCTCAATTTATGAAGGTTCGCATAATTTAATGCTGCAATAGTAAAGACCGTTAGAAAAACGATAATGACATTGCAAAATCCGGAGTACACTGGACACCCAATCCAGTTTGAGTTGGACACCGAATCCGGAAGTAACTGGACACTCAATCCGGTTTTGACTGGACAGTGAATCCGATTTGAACTGGACACTTTTTCCAGATTTCCGGATTTGGTGTCCAGTCAGTTTCGGACTAAAAATTTCTTATTCTTTTCGTCGCAAACATCTACCATGCCCGGAAAAAAGTTCCGGAGGCCATGGTGAAGAAAGGCGGGAAGAAATCTATGCGAACAGTAAGAGAAGTATTGAGGCTTCACTTTGAACATGGCCTGAGTCAACGTGCCATTGCCCGCTCCTGTGCAACATCTCCGACAACGGTCGGCGGCTATATTGAACGTGCTGGCAAATCAGGTCAGGATTGGGCAGCACTTTCCGTTCTTGACGACAGTTCTTTGAAAACGATTCTTTATTCTGACGGCAGTGCACCACCATCGCGTAAGCCGATGCCTGACTTCAGCTTTCTCCGTAATGAGATGAAGAAGAAAGGCGTGACGCTCCAGTTGCTCTGGGAAGAATATCGCGCTATTCACCCCGATGGTTATGGTCGCAGCCAGTTCTCAGAATTATACCGGCGCCAGGGAAAGACTCTTGATCCGGTCATGCGTTTTGACCACAAGGCGGGTGAAAAGCTGTTTGTAGACTTCTCCGGTGACCGTCCTTCGTATGTTGATCGTGAAACCGGCGAAGTAATTGAACCCGAATTGTTTGTGGCGGTCATGGGCGCCAGTTCTCGGATCTTTGCCACGGCGGTTGCCAGCCAGCAGATACCGGACTGGACGAAAGCACATATCGACGCATTCGAATACTTCGGCGGCGTCCCCGTCTGTGTGGTGCCGGATCAACTTAAATCGGGAATCAAGATATCCTGTAAATATGATCCCGAGACCAACCCGGTCTATGCAGAACTCTGCTCCCACTATGACACCGTTGTCATTCCTGCCCGTCCTCTTGAACCCCGCGACAAGGCCAAAGTCGAAAACGGCGTCCTTATTGCTCAAAGGCGAATCCTGGCAGTTCTGCGCAACCACACCTTCTTCTCACTGACCGAACTCAACGATGCCATTGCTGAGGTGCTGGATAAACTGAATGACCGCCCCATGCAGGGAATCGGTAAATCACGAAATCAGCTCTTTGAAGAAACCGACAAACCGGCGTTGAAACCTCTACCGTTGAAACGTTTCGAGCTTCAGGAATGGAAGCAGGCCAAGGTGCACATTGACTATCATGTGGTGGTGCATGGCTCCTGGTACAGCGTCCCCTATACCCTGATTGGTGAAAAAGTTGAGGTATGCCTGACATTGACAACTGTCGCGGTTCTTCATAACGGCAAGAGGGTTGCGTCCCACGCAAGAACCCACAGACGCAATGTTTATGTCACCCAACATGAACATCGTCCGTCTGCTCATCAGAAACACCTGGAATGGACACCGGAGCGGATGCAGCATTGGGGTGCGAGCATTGGAATAAAAACCGGCACCATGATTGACTCCATCATCAAAAGCGTTCCTCATGTCGATCAAGCCTACCGCAAATGCCTGGGACTGTTGCGCTTGGCGAAATCATGCGGTCATGATCGCCTGGAACTGGCGTGTGACAAAGCTCTTACGCTCCAGGCTATCGGCTATCGCAGCGTCAAAAACATCCTGGATAAAGGTATTGAAGCGGCTGATATTCCCGAACCAGGTGAGGCATCCCTTCCGTTGTTCCACGATAACGTACGGGGAAGCGAATACTATGCGGGAGGTGCCCAATGATGCTGGAGACAACCATTTCCAAGCTCAACAGCATGAAGCTCTCCGGCATGGTAGAGGCGCTGGTGGAACAGACACAGAGCGTCATCTATTCCGATCTCCCTTTCGAAGACCGTTTGGGGTTACTGGTAGATCGGGAGGTCACCGTTCGTGATAACAGAAAACTCACGAACCTGCTGCGGGGCGCCAAGTTGCGCTACTTAAACGCCTGCCCTGAAGAAATCGACTTCCGTACACCTCGTGGGCTTGCCAAAGATGCCCTGCTGTCACTTCTGCAAAACGGCTGGGTGAATGGTAAGCAAAACGTGATCATCACCGGACCTACCGGCAGCGGTAAAACCTTTATCGCCTGTGCGCTGGCAAACAGCGCCTGCAGGCATGGGCACTCCGCCCATTACGTCAGGTTACCCAGACTGCTTCAGGATTTACATATTGCAAGAGCCGACGGTAGTTACGGCAAACTCCTGACCCGTCTGGCCAAATATGCAGTGCTGATCATTGACGACTGGGGTCTGGCAAAGTTCAACGACAAAGAACGAAGGGATATTCTTGAAGTCCTCGAAGACCGACACGGTATTACGTCAACGATCATATCCAGTCAGATACCGGTAGATAAATGGCATGACAGCATCGGTGATCCTACAATCGCCGACGCAGTGCTGGATCGACTGGTTCACAACGCACACATGATTACAATGAAAGGAGAATCGATGAGAAAAATGCAGTCAAAGACGATATGAACTGGACACCGTGAAACCAAAACCCTGACGGGAAGAAAACAGAAAACTACTGTCCAGTTGAAACCGGATTCAGTGTCCAGTCAGTATCGGATTTGCTGTCCAGATAAAATGGATTGCGCA
>CAIMFA010000666.1 GCA_903840185.1 uncultured Lentisphaeria bacterium
CATCAGAAACTTCCCATGATTTGATCTTTGCCATTATGTACTTCCTTTTAGAAGAATAAAATGACACAAATTTTTAATATTTCAACTTTTATTTACGGATAAGCACTTAATATTTACATAAGGAACAAACATCATCGCTATACTCAACAGTAAAGGGAAAGCAAAACCTGCCATAGGATATTCAGTTATGAAACGCAGAAGCGATCCGAAATCTTCTTTTTTTGCTCCAAGAGCCGCTAGACCTTGCGTAAAATCTGGCATCATTGAAAAACTTATACTGAATATTAATAATGCCGAGGCAAAAACGATGATATTGCAAAATAACAATTCCAAAGTTTTTTTTCCCATAATCACCATTCTCCCATTCTGCATTATTGACTTTGCCCGTAATTTAACTCCTCGCACTTTGCGGTTACTATATGTGAGATTGCCTGGTTTGCAACCGGTATGCTGTGTAGACGTCCATAAGTTCTGGAGGAACGCTTGGTATTGCGGCAATGGATTTGAGTCTGTTGTATTGATCCAGCGAAGTGACAATGTCCATAGGAGCGGAACTTATAAATCCATTGCTTGAATATCCAATATCCAACAAGGAATATCCAATATCCAAGGAAAAACACAGCAGTATTAGCGAAGCCGCCCGCCCATCAGTCCTATAAGTCCCATAGGTCCTATGGTTCTCAGCCTTTTATTCTGGCGGCGACGGCTTTTTCGTAGGCATCCAGATCATCGATCTTCACCTGGTCCACGCCGGTGCGCATGGCGGCTTCGGCCACGAAACGGGCGACGCGGGGCACTACACGCGGATCGAACGGTTTCGGTATGACCATGGAGCGTTTCAGCGGAACGTCGCCGTCAAACATTCCGGCTTTGGCGTCGGCGGGATAGGCGGAAGCAAGCACTGCATAAACGTCCGCCGGAATTTTTTCCAGCACAATCGAGGCCAGGGCGCATGACGCCGCCAGCTTCATTTCTTCGTTGATATCGGTGGCGCGGACATCGAGCGCTCCGCGGAAAATTCCGGGGAAGCCGAGTACGTTATTGACTTGATTCGGGAAGTCGGTACGGCCGGTTCCGACGACTGCGGCCCCGGCGTCCAGCGCATCCTGCGGAAAGATTTCCGGGGTGGGATTGGCCATGGCGAAAATAATCGCGCCGTCCGCCATTGTTTTGACCATTTCTTTAGTAACGCAGTTGGCGACGGAAACGCCCATGAAAATATCCGCGCCTTTGAGCGCGTCCGCCAGGGTTTCGGCTGTGGTGTCAACGGCAAAATTCAGTTTTTCCGGAGTAAGATCGGTGCGTTTTTTGCTGATTACGCCCTTGGAATCGCACATGATGAAGTTTTCGCGGCGGGCACCGGCGCGGATGTAGAATTCGCTGCAGGCAATCCCGGCAGCTCCGGCGCCGTTAACCACAAACCGGCAATTCTCTATTTTCTTGCCGACCATTTTCAGGGCATTCAGAATTCCGGCCAGAGAAATGATCGCGGTGCCGTGCTGGTCGTCATGAAATACCGGAATGCCCATGATTTTTTTGAGGGTCTGTTCGACTTCAAAACACGCGGGCGCGCCGATGTCTTCCAGATTGATGCCGCCGAATGTCGGCTCAAGGCGCTCGACGGTTTCGATCACCAGCTTCGCGTCGGTGCGGCCTTTGTCGTTAAACACCTTGCCGATGCACAGCGGAATGGCGTCAATATCCGCAAATTTTTTGAACAGTACGCATTTACCTTCCATTACCGGCAGTCCGGCCTCGGGACCGATATTTCCCAGCCCGAGCACAGCGGTGCCGTCACTGACGACCGCTACCATATTGCCGCGGGAAGTATATTTCCAGACATCTTCCGGATGGTCTTTAATCTCCAGGCAGGGTTTGGCAACGCCGGGAGTATAGGCCATGGAAAGATCCTGCTGAGTGTCGCATTTCTTCGTCGAGACTACCGTGATTTTTCCGGGGCGGGGGGTTTCGTGATAGAGTAAACTTGCTTTATCCAGTTCGCTTTTGTCCATTTTGAAATATCCTCAGTTATATATTGGTGCTGAAAGGTCAGTTCCTGACCGGAATGTTGTGTTTCCTTAAAAAATCTTTAGTTTGCGGCACGGTGAAGATGCCGAAGTGGAAAATGCTGGCCGCGAGCACTGCATCAGCTTTGCCTTTTTGCAGGACTTCCACCAGATGATCAAGCGTTCCGGCACCGCCGGAGGCGATCACCGGGACTGAAACAGACTCAGAAACCGCACGGGTAAGTTCGCAGTCATATCCATCCTTGGTGCCGTCGGCATCCATGCTGGTAAGCAGGATTTCCCCGGCACCCAGCGAAACGCCGTACTTTGCCCATTCAACCGCGTCGAGTTCAGTGGGTTTGCGTCCGCCGTGAGTGAATACCTGCCATTTGCCCGGCTTCCCCGGCACCTTTCTGGCGTCAATCGCCAGCACGATACACTGACTGCCGAAGCGTTCGGCCCCGGCGCGAATCAAGTCTGGATTCAAAATGGCGGCGGTGTTGACGGAGACTTTGTCCGCCCCGGAATTCAGCATGCGGCGCATATCCTCGACTGTGCGGATGCCGCCGCCGACCGTAACCGGAATAAATACTTTTTCCGCAGTGCGGCGGACAACATCAACCATGGTGTCACGGTCATCGCTGGAAGCGGTAATATCGAGAAATACAATTTCATCGGCACCCTGACGGTCGTATTCAATCGCGGCCTCGACAGGGTCGCCGGCGTCAACGAGATTGACGAAATTAATTCCTTTAACAACTCTGCCGCCGGTAACGTCAAGGCAGGGAATGATACGTTTGGCAAGCATTCTATACTCCTGGATGCGGGTTGGTCAGTGTAGCTTCAACCGCTTCTTTGCCGGCGTAAAAAGCTTCAATATTCATCTGGATTACATTCTGCTTGTCGGCAAAGCAGTCCATGATCGCCTCTTCGAATGCGCGGTCAAAGTCCTTCTTGTCTTTGCCTTCCAGGAAATAATCTTTCATCACGACAGAAAGAGCGCCGAGGATCACGGAATTGGCGCATTTCAGGCTGCCGATTTTTTTGGCGATGTCGGAAGCTTTGACGGCATAAATGATTTTATCTTCGCTGCATTTCGGCGGCGCGATGGTGGAGCTGTCATACAGCAGAACGCCGTTCTGTTTTAGCTCCGGCAGAAACATTTCCATGGACGGCTGGTTCAGCACGATCAGCAGGTTGCACAGTTTGTCCACGATAGGAGAACAGACTTTCTGACGGCTGGTGATGATGGTGCAGTTGGCAGTGCCGCCGCGCATTTCCGGCCCGTATGACGGCAGCCAGGTGACATTGAAATTGCGGAGTTTGCCCATGGTGGCGATCATCATGCCCAGACTGAGCACGCCCTGGCCGCCGAACCCGGCAATTTTGATCTTTCTTTCTTTTTGAAAAATCTTGGATTCATTTTTGAAATCAGCGCTGACGCCTTTAGCCACTTTAATCGGATAGAGGATGTCTTTGACTTTCTGTTTGTCGAAAATCCCTTCCGGGCGCTTGATCGGGTCGCGGGTGTCGGCAATATCTTTAAAGCATCCGAGCGGAAAATAATGCTGCATCTGGTTTTCGATAAATTCGTTCATTTCCCTGGAGTTGAATTTCATGTTGACCGGGCATCCTGCCAGAATCTCCACCATGGAAAAGCCTTTTTTGTCAATGGTATTCTGGAATGCCTTTCTGATCGCCTTCCGGGTTCTGGCAATGTTCTTCGTCGAACTCAGAGAGACTCTTTCGACATATATCGGTGCATCAAGCGCGGCAACCATTTCCGATACTTTCAGCGGATAGCCTTCATTGGTAACCGAGCGTCCCGTTGGCGAAGTGGCGGTCTTCTGTCCCGGCAGTGTGGTCGGGGCCATCTGGCCGCCGGTCATGCCGTAAATGCCGTTATTGACAAAAAAGACTGCTATATTTTCACCGCGGTTGGCAGCTTGAATGAAGTTGTTAAATCCGATCGCCCCCAGATCGCCGTCACCCTGGTAGGAGACCACTATATTGTCCGGGTTGGCCCTGACCAGCCCGGTGGCGACTGCCGGAGCCCGGCCGTGCGGCGCGGAAATGCCGAAGTAGTCATAATAGTAATAGGAAAAGACGGAACATCCGACCGGGGCGATCATGATCGTCCGGTCCTTGATGTCGAAGTCCGCGATAGATTCCGCTATGAGCTTATGCACAATACCATGGCCGCAACCGGGACAATAATGCATGTTCTTCTTAATTGCACCCGGACGGCGTTCAAATGTTTCAAAAAAACCTTTCGATCTGCCGTATTTAACTTTCATATTCGTATTTTCGGTCATTTTTTCTTCCCTCTGGGTGCTTTGCTTTTGCCGGATTTGCCGCTGCCAGTCAGTTCCAGGCATTTTGCCACAATACTGTCCACGGTCGGGACATTGCCGCCCATCCGGTTTAACAGATGTACCGGACGCGAACATTCGATGGACAGTTTGATGTCATCAATCATCTGTCCGTTGCTCATTTCCACGCACAGGAACTGTTTGGCGGTTTTGGCCGCTTTTTTGAATGCTTTCACCGGGAACGGGAACAGCGTCACCGGACGCAGCGATCCGGCTTTAATTCCTTTTTCCCGCAGTTCTTCAACCGCAGTCTGGGCCAGACGGCTGACAATACCGTGTCCGGAGATGATAATTTCGGCGTCCTCCGTCAAATATTCTTCTGCGATCTGCTCGTGTTTCATGATTTCAGCATATTTTTCCTGGAGCAGGATATTGCGCCGTTCCAGATCATCGTGTTCCAGATAAATCGAGGTGATCATATTGGTGCGCGGGTTGTATCTGCCGTCCAGCGCCCATTTCGGCACCGGTTTCCTGGGGATCGGGTCCGGCAGCGAGACCAGTTCCAGCATCTGCCCGACCACGCCGTCGGTCAGGATATAGACCGGAAGCAGATATTTATCGGCCATATCAAAGGCCCAGAACGCGAAATCGCACATTTCCTGAGCTGAATTAGGTGCAATTACGATGCATTTATAGTTGCCGTGGCCGCCGCCTTTGACCACCTGGTTGTAGTCGGATTGTTCCGGACCGATATTGCCGAGTCCGGGGCCGCCGCGCATGATATCCACGATTACGGCAGGCAGTTCGCTGCCGGCCAGATAGGAGACGCCCTCCTGTTTCAGGCTGATGCCCAGCCCTGATGAAGCGGTCATTACTCTGCGGCCGGCGGCGGATGCTCCGAGCACCATGTTGATGGCGGCGGTTTCCGATTCAGCCTGTAGAAACACGCGGCCGAGTTTCGGGAAATATTCGGCCGCCGTGTGGGCGATTTCGCTGGCCGGAGTGATCGGATAACCGAAGAAACACTCGCACCCGGCAAGCAGCGCACCGTAAACCACCGCCTCGTTGCCTTTCAGCAGCAGCTTATTGGTATGTACAACTGTCGTATTATTCATGATTAATCTTCCTCGTCCTCTTCTTTTTCAGAGTCACCATCAGCGTCGTCAGATACTTCAAATATGGTGACAGCACCCGGTTCCGGGCAATTATAGAAACATGCGGAGCAGCCGACACAGCCGGCACCGACATAATAAGCAAAAGGGAAGCCCATGAAATTAAGTTCGGTACCCATCTTGAGCACGGCTTTAGGACAGGCGTTGACACAGCGCTCACAACCTTTGCACTCGTCCGGTTCTATTTTTACAAAGTATTTTTTAACTTTTTTCTTGTCTGTCATATCTTATATAACCTGTTGCAAATATACTGTTCCGGCGGCGGGGTATTCCGCCGTCGTCGTACAGACTAGAATCTAATTTCTAAAAACCCGAATTACAAGCCGTCATCAATAAATCAAAAGCAAAAATAGCTGCATTTTGACTACCCCCCGGGAAAATTTGTGAAAGACGGTATTCGCCGTTTTATACTCATATCAGGCTTCACCGGCCCCATGGCTGTTCAATTGCAACGGCTGTCTAAGCGCGGCATAGCCGCAACCAAAAGAATACAATTTTACCACAGAGGACGCAGAGGGCACGGAGGAAAGACAAATATCCTTCACCATGAAGGGCATGAAGATGCATGAAGTAAACCCCGGGAGCGCCGGCTTGTCCGCCGCCGGAGTGATCGCCTGACCGGCTTTATGTATTTCGCCTTTGGCGACTAATCCCGCGACTGCGGGACCGTTGGATCACGCCCGGCGGGCCGCCGGCGGCAGATAAGGGAAACAATGTTTTGTTTGCAGTCCCGTGACTGCGGGACGGACAGTTCCTCCAGACTTTTGCCAATGCGCAGGCTCGGGCGTAGATTCATGGAAGCAAGCCGCTGCTGTATTGGCATACTGCAAGGCGAAGCTGACGCGGGAGATATGCCCGAACGGCGCAATTGTGCGGAAGTCTGGTTTCCCCTTGCATCCATCCTCCCAAACTTTCTTTGATGGATGAAATGACGGATATTCTCGTCTGTAATCATGCGCACTCTTCTTGTTAATAATAATATACTTATGAAAATAGTCGCATGAAAATCTTTCTAAAAAAACAAGAATATGAAGGATTTTATAATATTATGTAATCAATTGAATACAAAACAAAATTGCTACTATTTGTCGATCATAAATTTCATCATTGTTTTATTGGTGAAATTTTGCTTTATAGTATATTTATCCGGGTTATTCATAATGTAGAAGATGTCTTTAGGATTGCATTTAAAGTCAGGAATTAACCATTCTGTCCATATCTTGCTTGTTGTAAGATATTTTGTCTCGATATAATAAACTTCTCCCCATTCGGTCGTGGAATTGTCAATCAAATTAACGATTAAAAAATTCTTTTTGGTGCTATTAATTAAGGAAGAACCCATGTACTGCAAACCTTGACTCTTCTTTTCTGCGGCAAAAGTCCCCGTTCCGCATCCCCCTGTGTCGACTAGCTCAATACATTTTATTCTTATTTCTGCCTTGTCATCTTTAATCATTATTTTATACGACAAACTTTTTATATTTTCCGTATTTTTTTTAAAAATTCTCATCGATCGTTTACTTTCTGTTTCACTTATGTCCCAAGGAAGAAATATCGTATCCACAACAATTGCTATTGGAATGTCAATAATCAAAAATGGGATGCTTAGTGGCAGCAGCAAGTTTCCTGATGTTGGAAGCATATATATCATTTTGCAGTCGGCTACTGTCGCCGGATATGGTCCACCTTCGGAAAAATCCTGGAGATCACGGTCGAATATTCTTCCCGTTCCGCATCCACTAATAATTAATACAATAATTAAGAATGAAATTGGTTTAATAAATTTTAAGAATACCATTTGCAGAGAGCCCTTTTGTATCTTTTCATATTTATTCAATTAAAACATCGCTTGACCAAATTTTCTTCGGCAGAAGTGATATGACAATTTTGTGGCATACCCTTAACAAATAGCGCAAATCTTCATATTGTCAATGCATTAAGTAGGTCAGTTGCGCCGAAACTGGCTCAGGCGGCGGTTTGGGTAAAACTACCCATACTATAAAACCATATTGTAATTTAAACTTCGACTGGCGGTATTTCCCGCCTTTAAAAACAGCTTCTTTCATTGGAGAATTGTAAATTCAAACGAAAAATCTTATTCCTGACGACGAAAATAAATTTTTCAAAAATTTTTAATTAGCGGGGTTGCTTTTATTTAAATAAAGATTTATAATATTTAGCATTAACTAAATTAAATAAAGAAATAAAGACAAAGCATGAATACGGGTTTACCACAGAGGATACGGAGGGCACGGAGAGAAATAAGAGCGAGGAGTCAGCGGATTACTGCAGAAAAATTCCGCAGCAATCCGTTGACTGCTGGTTTTACCTCTGTGTTCTCCGTGTTCTCAGTGGTGAAAAACTGTATTTGTCTTATGCTTTAATTTTAACAACCAATAAATAATAAGGAGTAATGTATCATGGCTGAAACCAAGTACGACGAAAATTTTCCGGAACGCGCAATGGAATTCGCATCAGAAGGTATGACCGACAGTCAGATCGCGTACCAGCTGGGCATCTCGCGTTCATCGTTCTACAACTACAAACAGCAGCATTCAAGGTTTGCCGAGGCAATTGACGTCGGACGCGACGTCATCGACAGCCGGGTGGAAAACCGTCTGCTGGAACTGGCGCTGGGGAATTACACCATCACTATCCGCGTGACCGACCACGAAGGCAGAACTAGGACAACAGTAAAAGATGCCATTCCCAATCTCAAAGCCATCCAGTACTGGCTGGAGCGCAGCGACAGGAGAAAAGGCATTCTGCCGGAGACCAAAGAAAAGAAGACCGTAGTTGAAATTTCCCCGGCTTCGGCCCCCGAAGCAATAAAATCCTCTTCAGTGCCCGCTGTGGTAAAGACTCCCCCGGCTCCTGATCTCGATTTTTCGGAGCTCGCCGGACAGCAGGCCTTGGCCGAATACATGGCGATGTGTCCCGCCGATGCCGGCGACGGTTTCAGCAAAAAAGAAACCGAAGAATTTGAAGACATGATGCTGGTGACTTTCACCGAAATGGAAAGACGCAAATACAATGATAAAGCGGCGGCTGAAGGCCGTCCGCAGATCCCGTACACCGACGCAGCCCCCAGGACGCTAAAGGGCAAATATGCCCCCGACATGATCAAAGCCTGGAAGGACAGAGCGGATTATTTTGAAATGGCGGTGTGAGGGGATGCCCGCTGCGCGGGCGTGGAAAGCGAGAAAGCGAGACAAGCGAGAAAAGTAGAAAACGGAAAAACGGTAGCGGCAGTTTTCAGTCCATATAGTCCATATAGTCCATATAGTCCATATTGTCCATAAAGTCCATAATGCAGTTACCGGGAACCTGGAATGAGTCCTATGGGGCCTATAGGTCCTATGGGGCCTATGGGTAAAGACTGTTTTCCGCGAACGCGGGATATTGTAGCGCCGTCCGTCCCGGACGGCTGGCTCCGGGAGCTCTCGCGGAGCGCTGCACCGGAAAGTTATTTGAAAACTATATATAAAACCCGCTGCGCGGGAGTGGAAAGTTTTGCCCCGCTTGCGGGTCCCGCGAATGCGGGATAGACAAGCGAGAAAAGTTATGAATACAGAATGCAGGACAGGTGTCTCCCGCGAATGCGGGAAGGTGAACAGGTGTCCAAAAAGGGGAATCGCGACGGACGCCACAGACACAACGGACTGGGGGGAAGTCCAAGACACCCATAGGCCCCATAGGACCCATAGGACCCATAAAAACGCTGTGCAGTACCGGTGTCCAAAATGAGGTGAACAGGTGTCCAAAATGAGGGGAACAGGTGTCCAAAATGAGGGGAACAG
>CAIMFA010000667.1 GCA_903840185.1 uncultured Lentisphaeria bacterium
AGCTGCAGCACACCCCAATTGTTCGGTGTGAATCTGACGATCAGTGAAACGGTAAGCCATAAAGCCAGTAAAAGGAGTGAAAGAAATGGAACATCTTGATAACCAAGAATACTGACAATCCACATATACCAGAAGGTAGACACCAGCATCCGGCAAATGATCAACAGCAGAAAGATCGCCACATATTTGTAATTCATCCACATGCTGTTCATATTGCCGGCTGTTCTTTTGGAAAAGGCGATGACGGATTTAATAATTTTTATTTTCCCCTCCGGCACCCGGCTTGCTATCTTATTCCCCAGGAGAACAAACAACGGATTAAGCAGGAATATTAACGAGATCAAGGAGAACAACGAAAAAGTGAGGTTGTAAATCACCGCGAAAATAATGCCGACAAGCCCCGCGAAGAAAACAGTGACAAGATATAAGAATATAGTGATGGAAAGGCTGTCGGATATTTTTACCTTGTGCCGGTGTTTAAGAATAAGCATGAAGAAAAATGCGCTGCCCTGAAGCGGCATGATAAAACTCCATAGATTCATGGCCACCGGCAGCAGCAGAATATCTTTTTTCTCCAGGTTGATGCCGTACATGTCTTTCAACACATAATATTGCAACCCGCCCACCATGTAAAAAACCAGGGTAAAGCCAATCAGTACAACAAACGAGAAGGCATCAATCCGGCAAAGCAATTCGATTTCGTTTTTCCTTATAAAAAAGCAAAATACTATAACTAACAGAACGATCATTGCCAGATATGACAATATGTTTATAATTGTCCGTTTATTCATTGAGCGGCCTTGTTGTTTTGCTATTGAAGCTCAATATGACGTTTTCACCTGTACCGCAAATGCCGGGCAGGATTGCCGGCAACAATCGAAAAATCATCGACATCTTTAGTTACAACAGAACCAGCTCCGATAACGGCACCTTTGCCGATTTTGTTGACCCCGGACAGAATAATCGCACCGGCCCCGATCCAGGCGTCTTCCTCTATTAATAATGGCGAAAACTCAATCGGCTGATCTTTTTTTAACGTTCTGTCGTTTACTTTATGGCTGTGAGTTGTAATCATCGCTTTTTCCGAGATCCAGACATCATCCCGGATGATCAAGCCGCCGGAATAGTCAATGTCGCAACTATGAGTGATAGCTACATTATTCCCGATCTCCAGTTGCGGATTCTTGAAATTGTGCGGAGATACTAAAATCGTGTTATAGGCGATGCTGCTGTTTTTTCCTATCTTGACGAACCGCCTGATGCAAAACATTTTCAGCGTACTGATACCAGGGGTGTCAAAAATAAACAGTGCCAGGCAGTGCTGTATTAAACGAAAAACATATTCTCGGAACATTTGATGCTATCCTCTATTTTTATACATACGCAATAAGAAATCTATTTTAAGCTTTCAAATAAAACGACTTTCTTGCTCCATTCAGTAACTATCTCTCTGATGCCGGGCGTATTCCTTAACTTTGCGACTTCATGATGATGATCACTGTCAATTATAATAAAATCCGGGGTCAATATTTTATCGTCTGACATTTTTTGCGGCACCGAAAGGCAGAGACTTCCGGAAAAACCTTTACGCGCGTCCTCAATACTCAGCACAATTCCAACCCGGTTCGGATTGATTATATTAAAATCATTAAACAGATTCGTCCCGCAATCCGCGCCTAAAATATACACAGTTTTGAAGTTACCGCTGCCGCCGGTATTTTTCAACTCCATTTGCTTTAATAGCTGACCGGTTTTCTGCCAGTAAATTTTACTGCGGTCGATGGAATTATCCAGTCCGTTAACTGCCTGAATGATGGCTAGAATGAACACCGCCGCCGCCAGCAGTTTTGCGGCTTTTAACTTTTCCGTCCATGCCAGAACCTGTTGATAACCCAGCATGGTGAACGGCATCAAAAGCATGACATTCACAATGAAATACCGGTATGGGATCGAGAAAAAATAAAACATTGCAGCGTTTATAGCCGCAAAAAAGATAAGTATCCCGTATTCCAATGTCCATTGCCGCCCAGTCAGCAGCAATATGATTCCGAGTACGAAGAGTACAAAGTAGATCTCATAGGAGCCTCTTACTATATTTTGCAGAAATTCCCTTACATATTTTCCCGACAGCCGTTCCCGGTGGTCAACAATTTTGAGTGGAACTGCGCTTGGTGAATTTGTAAAGCAGTAGATGGCGAAATCGGCGTCTGCAGAAGACTGCCGGTCAGGAGAATGGAATAGTTTCCCATAATACCTTTTGAACGAATCGGCAACCCGCGTATCGGTAGCGGGAACACCGGTTTTCTGATAAACCTGAGCCAGCCGCGGCGACATGACTGCAAGCACGGCGAGCAGCGTAACCAGGCAG